>DAOTZZ010000040.1:0-1982 GCA_034433965.1 Anaerolineae bacterium | reverse complement strand
CGCGTTGCTGGAAAGTCACAACGGGTTGAAACCTTCATCGGAATACCGGATGCACCTGGCTGTGTACCGGCACCGACCCGACATGCACGCCGTGGTACACGCGCACCCGCCGACAGCGACTGGTTTCGCCGTGGCCGGGCGCGGTCTGGAGCGCGTCTTTCACCCGGAGATGGCTATCAGTCCGGGGCCGGTACCGCTGGTACCCTATGTGCCGCCGGGGGGCGACGAGTTGCCGCAATCGCTGGTGCCCTATCTGGCCGGGCACCGGGCGTTGTTACTGGGCAATCACGGGGCGGTGACCTATGCGCCGACGCTGCGCGAAGCGCTCTTCCTGATGGAGTCGCTGGAACTGAACGCGCGCATCTATCTCACCGCCGTTCAGCTAGGGCATGTCAACTACCTGAGCGACGAGCAGGTTGCCTTCCTGCGCGATCGTTACGCTCCTGTCGCCGCCCGTTAGCCCTCTGGTTGGCGGGGCGGATAGAGCGCACGGTATAGCCGGCGATGCTTCTCATAGAAGCGTTCGCCGGCTTCTGTAATGATGACCAGGTAGTGCATGGTCTCGTGTTCGGGGTCCAGGCGGGTGATTTCGCGGGCCAGGGGCGGGTCGTAGTCGCGTAGTTGCCGCAGCACCTGCCAGCTACCCGCGGCGTGATAGCCCGTCCCGCTGTAGGGGATGCCGCGCCTGCCCGCTGCGTACAATCGTTCCAGCGCGATCCACTGCGCTTCGCTGAGTTGTGTTCCACTCACAGCTCTTTCCCCTCATGCCTTCTACCCGAATCTTAGCAATTGCAGGCGGTGCGCCCAAATGACTCATGGCTCTCTGGGGACGGACGGAGCCTTTGGGGTGCGCTGGCGCGAATCGGCGCAAGATATTACCATGAAATACAGCGCTGCATGACTGATGTCGAAAGGCGGTCAGCGGTGACTAAGATTCTGGTGATCGAAGATGATAAGGCTCTGCTCGACGATGTGCTCACCATCCTGCGTTTCGAAGGCTACGAAGTTCTGGGTGCGCCGGATGGGGGCGAGGGCGTGCGTCTGGCGAGGGAACATCTGCCCGATCTGATCATCTCCGACGTGATGATGCCCGTGCTGGACGGTTATGGTGTCTTGCTTGCTTTGCAGGCAGACCCGGCTACCAGCAAGATTCCTTTCATTTTCCTCACGGCCAAGGCTGCATCCGATCAGATACGCCTGGGGATGCGCCTGGGCGCGGACGATTATCTGCCCAAGCCGTTCACCAACGACGATTTGCTGAATACCGTGCGGGCGCGGCTGGCACGCGGGGAGCGGGTGAGGGCGGAGCTTGCGCAACGCCTGGGACACCTGCGCGAGTCCGTGGCTCTGGCGCTGCCGCACGAACTGCGCACTCCCCTGACCAGCCTGGTGGGGTACGCCGAACTGCTGATGCTGGACAGCCAGAAGATGCAGCCGGTTGAAGTGTTGGACATGGCCGACGCCATCCTGAAGGCTGGTGCGCGGCTGCGAAGGCAACTGGAAAACTTCCTGCTCTATGCACAGGTCGAGCTGTGTCGCCAGGGCGCTTCTCCTGCCTCTCGGTGCACCGGTAAGGAGGTAGAGAATGCAGAAAGCCTGGTTTGTGAGGTGGCGCAGCAGCAGGTGATAGAACATCGCCGCGCGGACGACCTGACTCTGGACGCCAGGCCAGCGGCAGTGGGAGTCGTTCGCCTGGCGCTGCGCAAAATCGTGGCCGAACTGGTGGACAATGCCTGCAAGTTCTCCGAGGCGGGGACGCCTATTCACGTGCGCGCACTGCCCAACGAGGATCACTACCTGCTGCAGGTTAGCGATCGGGGTTGCGGCATGACCCCTGAACAGATTCGGCAGGTCAGCGCCTTTGTGCAGTTCGAACGTCGTCTGCGCGAACAGCAAGGCACTGGCCTGGGACTTGCCCTGTCGCGCGAACTGGCGACGTTAGCCGGTGGTAGCCTGGAGATCGAGAGTGAGCCAGGGCAGGG
>DAOTZZ010000039.1:0-3220 GCA_034433965.1 Anaerolineae bacterium | reverse complement strand
CGCCCTGGTAACCTTCCTCCGGCAAGGGGACAGGCTGACCGAGCGCCTGGAGATAGCGGGCCTGCAGGCTCTGCCCCAGAATGCGCATCTGCCGCCCGGCGTTGTTGAAGTAGTATTCCATCTGTACGTCGTAGCCCAGGGCACGGAGCAGATTGGCCATGGTGCTGCCGATGACGCCGTTGCGCGTGTGCCCCACGGTGAGCGGGCCGGTGGGGTTGGCGCTGACGCACTCGACCTGCGCCCGCTTGCCACGACCGATGTCCAGCGTGAAGACATCGTCCCCCGCCGCGATGATGGCGTTGATCTGCTCCAGCAGCCAGTTCTCGTCCAGCCGAATGTTGAGGAAGCCCGGCGGGGCCACTTCCCAGGAGGCTACGAAGGGGCTGGGCGGCGCATGCCGCGCGATGATCTCGGCCACTTCGAGCGGTTTGCGGCGGGCCAGTCGGGCCAGTTGCAGCGGGGCGGGGCTGGCATAGTCGCCCAGCTCTGGTTTGGCGCTGCGCTGAACGGGCAGCGTGTCAGGAAGATCGAACGAAGGCAGGTCACCCGCGGCCTGGGCAGCGAGCAGGGCCTGGCGAATCAAAGCTTCAAGTTGAGGGGGTAACAAAGTCACGGTCAACACTCCTCGACCGGATAGATAGAGGCCAGAGCCAAATTTCGCGCCATTCTAGCACAAAATGGCGTATGAGGGCTGCCGAAAAGCGGCATTCACCGCGGAAACACGGAGAACGCGGCTTTATGTTTCCTTTATCCCTGGTCGTTCCGTAATTCGCAGTCCCGCAATCCGAATTAACGCAACGGGGTCGCTCGCGGCAACCCCGTTGCATCTCTCCGCCCGACCAGAGCGGACGATCAGGCTTCTTCCTGCTTTTCCTTCTGCGCCTGAGCGACGATTTCCGCCTGCAGGTGCGCGGGCACGCGCTCGTAGCGCAGGAACTGCATGGTGAACACGCCGCGTCCGCCGGTCATGGAGCGCAGATCGTTGCTGTAGCGCTGAATTTCGGCCAGCGGCACTTCAGCAGTGACCACGCTGCGTCCGGCTTCGGTCTCCATGCCCAGCACGCGCCCGCGACGGGTGTTCATGTCGCCCATGATGTCGCCCATGTTTTCTTCCGGCACGGTCACCTTGACCAGCATGATCGGCTCCAGCAGGACCGGCCCGGCCTGCATGAACGCTTCGCGGAACGCACCGCGCCCGGCGATCTGGAAGGCGATGTCCTTGGAGTCCACGGGGTGCATCTTGCCGTCGTAGACGACCGCCTTGACATACTTGACCGGATAGCCGGCCAGGATGCCTTCGTCGAGCACCTGGCGCACGCCTTTTTCTGTCGAGCCGATGAAAGCCGCGCTGATGGCGCCGCCGAAGACCTCGTTGCCGAACTCGAATTCGGGCACTTCCTCGTCGCCGCTGGTGGGCGTCGGCAGGGGTTCGACGCGCAGGTGCACTTCGGCGAACTGCCCCGCGCCGCCAGTCTGCTTCTTGTGGCGATAGACGGCGGTCGCGGTCTTGGTCACCGTTTCCTGATAGGGCACCTTGGGCACGCTGGTATCCAGGCCAACACCCATGCGCTCGGCCCGCTTGATCGCCATGTCAATATGCGTGCCCCCCATGCCTTCCAGCACCGTCTGCTTGATGGCCGGGTCGAAGCGCCAGCGCAGCGTCGGATCGGCGTTGGTGAGGGTGGTGAGCACCTCATTCATCTTGGCGCTATCGCTCTGCGTGCGCGGGTGCAGGGCGACGGCGTAGACCGGCATCGAGAAGGTGGGCGGGACGACCTGCTTGCCGAAACCCTTGCTGGCCAGCGTATGGCCGGTGTAGGTTTCGCGCAGCTTGGCCACCACGCCAATATCACCTGTGTGCAGCATGTCCAGCGGTATCTGGTTCGCCCCGCGCATGGTCATCAGGCTGCCGATGCGTTCCTCGTGCCCCCTGGTGACGTTCTGCACCGCGTCGTTGCCCTTCACCGAGCCGCTGAAGACGCGGAAATACGACAGCGTGCCGTATTTGTCGGTGTGACTGTGGAAGACATAGGCCAGGAACGGATCGCTGTCGCTGTGTGGCCCAGTCAGAACTTCGACCTGCCCATCGGCCTGCACTTCTACCGGGCGACCGCTGGGATCGGGCACATGCGCGATCAGCGCATCCAGCAGCGGCAGCACGCCGATGTTGTGCGTGGCGCTGGTGACGAAGACGGGCACCAGTTTGTGATCGTCGCTGCTCAAAGCGGCCCGCAACCCCTGAGCGATCTCTGCATCGGAGAGCGTCTCGGCCTCGAAGTATTTCTCCATCAGGGTGTCGTCGGCTTCGGCGGCGGCCTCGATCAGCGCCAGGCGCGCTTCTTCAACTGCATCGGCCATGTCGGCGGGCACGTCCGTCGCGTCTTTGCCAGCGCCTTTGTAGGCTTTCTGCGAGAGCAGGTTGACCACGCCGGAAAAATTGGCCTGCGCGCCAATGGGCAACATCACCGGCACGAAGCGGTAGTCGGGAAAGCGCTCGCCCATCTGACTCAGCGCACGGGTGAAGCTGGCGTTGTCGCGATCCATTTTGTTGATCACCAGCAAGATGGGCAGCTTGAATTCCTCGGCGTAGGTGAACGCCAGTTCGGTGCCCACTTCCGGGCCAGACACAGCGTCTACCACCACGATGGCGGCATCGGCCACGCGCACGGCGTTCTTGGCTTCGCCCTGGAAGTCCACGAAGCCTGGCGCGTCCAGCACGTTGATCTTGTGTCCGGCGTGTTCGACAGCCAGCAGCGAGGTGTAGATCGAAAGGCCGCGTTCGCGCTCGTCTTCGTCGAAGTCGGCGACGGTGTTGCCTTCTTCCACTTTCCCCATGCGTGTGATAGCGCCGGTGACGAACAGCATACACTCAGCCAGGCTGGTCTTTCCGGCGCTCTGGTGGCCAATCAGGGCAACATTGCGCAACAAATCGGTGGTATAGTCCTTCATGCAGATCAAGCCTCCCCAAATGAGCTTGTGATGGTTCAGACAAACGAGAAACCGGCAGGGACGCCCTGCGCCACCATGCGATCCCCTCGTTCGGTACGCTTCTGCGTTAAGCCTCATGATTGTACGAAACGCCCAGGCAAAAGTCAAAGGTCTTTCGCGGCGGGCGATTCCTGCGCCGGTCAGTAAGCGTCCGCCAAGCGTAGGGCTGGCATGATGCACGATGGGGCAGGCTGTGCGATACTCTAAGGGTGCATTCGGATTTGGGGGCAAG
>DAOTZZ010000038.1:0-7234 GCA_034433965.1 Anaerolineae bacterium | reverse complement strand
TTGCTCGTCTTGTCCACCCAGTGGTAAAGTTTCCGGAGACTCATGTGTGCTCACCTCCTTTTTTTCAGTCCCTAAGTGTGCCACATGAGTCTCTTCGTTTCTAGTGTCGCCCCCTCAGCCCGCAAGGGGAGAGGGATTTAGGGTGAGGGCAGGCCGACGGGCGCTCTCCGCCTGGCCGCTTTTCCCCCTACGCCGCGCTGATCCGCCGGTACAATGAAAATATGATCCGCCGACTCTGCCGCTATCTCGCCTGTCTGGGCGCGTTGGGGCTGCTGGCCGGATGCAGCCTGCATATTGACGCGCCACAGACGCCCACGCTGGCCCCGTCGCCCTCGGCCCAGCCGACGGCTGTCGTGCGCCTGGCGACGAGCACGCGCACGCCGACGGCTACCGTCAGCCCGACGCACACGCCCAGCGTCACGCCTTCGCCGAGCCGCACCCCGACGGCTACCGTCAGCCCGACGCACACGCCCAGCGTCACGCCGCTTCCGACGCGGACGTTTACGCCTTTCCCGCCGCCGACCCTGGCCCCGACTACCCCTGCAGTAGCGGCTCCGGACAGCCCGACCGCGCCTCCGGCTTCCCTCACCCCTGGCCCGACGGGTACGCCAGCGTCACCGGCCACGCCGCCGCCCACGCTCACACCGCGCCCCGGTGAGGGGACGTTTTACGATCCCTACGCCTCACCCGCCAGCCAGGGCGCTTTGCCCGTCGCCCCCGCGGGAGAGAGCGGACCGGTCGGCCCGGCCCTGCCCGAAATCAATCAGATCGTGGTCAGCTATGCGGGACAGATCGCGCCCCTGGTCGCCCTGCCCGCCGGAGTGGGCGCAGCCGCGCCGCTGGCTCAGGGCGACGTGTTCGCCGTCAGCCGCGGCGGACAGGTGGCCGCCGTCGCTCCCGATCATCAGCTTTACGTGGACGGCGCGCCGCTGCTGGTTTCGCCCGCCAGTCAGTTCGGGCTGCCGACCGCGCTGCAGATCAGCGACCTGGCCTGGTCGCCGGACGGGGCACATCTGGCCCTGCGCGTGGATACCAGCGATCCGCAGCACGTCAGCGCCATAGATAGCGGCGTCTGGATTTACGAACCGGCTTCCAACCGCTCCTGGCAAGTCTTCCGCAACACGTATGCCGGGCAGGTGGAACAGCTTCACCAGCAACGGCAGGCGAGGGAGATGACCTGGGCACCCAATGGCCTGGCGCTGGCAATTGCCGTCGAGACGCCGCTGGGTCGGGCGACCGTGCCCGTGCCGCTCGAACACGACGCCAACGCCTGGGTGGAGGCGCTGCCCTACGCCAGCGCCACCTGGACGGCGGACAGCCGGGCGCTCATCGTCAGCGGGGACACCTGGGACGGGCACAACGTGGTGGGACGGGTGGAGCTGGACGCGGCCTGGACGTATACCGAATACACCCGCCAGGCCCTCAGCGGCATTCGAGCGCACAGCGCGGCTTTGCTGGCCGACGGGCGGCTGGCCCTGCTGGGCAGCGCTGCGCCCGGTTCACTGGCGCTCTACGTCATGCCCGCTGTGCCGGGCGGACAGCCCATCCAGATGACGCGCACCGTCAGCGGGCAGGTGTTGCGGGCCGAATGGAACGTCAGCCGTTCCGCCGTGCTGGTGACCATTCGCGACGCGGGGGGTGCAACGAGCGTATGGCTGCTGCGGGCCGATGGCGCGGTGCAGCCGATCGCGCTCAGCGAGGGGACGGTCAGCGCGGCGCGCTGGCGGTAGAGAGGGAACCGCCGGGGCGCAGAGGACACGGCCTGTTCTCCGCGGTGAAATTCCTGCCGCCCGCTGCGCGGACGGCTATCTCCTCAGCCCACGCAGCGCCTTGGCGTAGTTGATCAGCGTATTGAGCAGGAAGCGCGGCCCGCCCAGTCGCCAGCGCCGGATCAGCCGGTCAACCAGGCCCACCCCCGCCCGCAGCAGCAACCCCATCATCCGCGGCCAGGCGCGGCGCGGCACCGGTACGGGGGCATATCCGGCCTGCCGGAAGGCTGCGCCCGTCACGCGCTGCGCCAGTCCCACTTCGGCGGGGGTGAGCGTCTGCGCCCAGCGCCCCAGCGCGTCGCTGACAATGCCCTTGCGGTCGCTGCGATCGCCCTCGGCGGTGTTCCACCAGCGCACATCGAGCATCTGCGGGGTGAAGTCCAGCCCCAGGAAGGCGCATACGCCCTGCACGGTCGCTTCGGGCTGCTGCACCAGGTCTTCGTAGCGCACGGAGAAGAGGCGGTCGGGGTGGGCCGCCCGCGCCCGTTGGCCCGCGCGCACGGCGAACCGCCATTCGAGCGCATCCCAGAAGGGGTCGTAGACACGCTCCAGCGCCCGGACGCGGTTTTCGTGGGGGGCCGTGCGGCTGGCCTGCTGGCGTTTCTTCTTCGAAGCCAGGATGTCGCGCGGGTCGCGCAGGATTTCGACGAACCGCGCCGCGGGGACGCTCTGTAGAATTTCGTCTACCAGGAACACATGCTGCGGCGTCTTCTCGATCCAGCGCGTCTTGCCCGCGCGGGCAGTCAGATAGTCGAAGGTGGCGCGGAAGGCCACGCCATGCGTGCGGGGCTGCGTCGCGGCGACGATGGCCCTCACGTCGGCGTCGCTCAGCGAGGGCGGCGCGGGACGATAGCCGCGCGGGAGCGTGCGCAGTCGCTCCGGCTGGCCGCGCTCGATGAGTTCGGTCAGCATGAGGATCAGGCTGGTCAGCGTCTCGTCCTGGTCGAGGTCGGGGTACAGCCCTTTGAGGAAGGGCAGATAGGCGAAGTAGCGCGTCTCATTGGCGGCGGCAAAGAAGACGGGATGGGCAGCCAGGATGTTGTGCAGCAGGGTCGTGCCGGAATGCATGTAGCCCACCACAAAGACGGGCGCGTTGGCGGCCTGGTTCATGAGCGTTCTCCCTGGGCGCGCGCATAGCCGGGCACGGTGCGCGCGATGAAGTCGGTCACATCAATCAGTTCGGCGAGCATCTGCTGGCGCCTGGCCTGCCAGCGGGCCGGCGTATCCGGGTCTTCCAGCAGGGCGCGCGCTTTGTCCAGCGCCTGGGCCTGCCCGGTGCGCGGATCGTTGAACGAATAGACCATGTCGTAACGCGCCTGCAACTCGTCAATATAGCCCCGTCGCGAAGTCGAAAGGAAGATCGCCGGCGTGCCCAGCATGGCGCATTCGCTGGCCATGGTGGCGCTCTCGCCGAAGAACAGCCGCGCGAACGCCTGCAGATGTAGCATGTTGCGGCGCGGTCCGCGCAGTGCCAGGGGGCGCAGGTCGGGCGGCAGGGGCTTTTCCGAACTGAGGATGATGCGCCCGTAAGGGGACAGCGCCTCGATCACCTGCCGCAGGTCGCGCACGCCGAAATCGCGCACGTCGTGACTGGCCCCCCAGTTGACCAGCCGCACGATGATGAACGGCTCGCCGGGGCGCAGCCTTTCGGCTTCGAGCGCCGCCGGATCGGGCGTGAAATAGGCCGGATGGGTGTAGGCCAGTTGCTGGTAGCCAGCGTAGCGAACGTGCTTGCGCCCCACGTTCTGGCGGTAGGCGCGCGGGGTGATCACCGCGCGGGCCAGCGGATAGGTGATGGCGTTGGACAGGCGGGCGTGCTCTGTATCCGAAAAGACCACCACCGGCACGCGCCCAGGCAGACAGCCGTAGACCAGGAAGGTGCCCGCCTCGGCAGCCGCTACATCGGGGCGGAAGCGCCGCACGACGCGGCTCAGTCCCCAGGCTCGCTCGATCAGCTCCACCGCCAGGCCAAGCGGCCCGCGCCGCGCCCCCCGCCCGATGCGGATATGTGCCAGCCCGAACTCGTCCAGCAGGGCGCAGGTGATGTCCTTGTCGCGGCTGGTGAGGCAGAGCGTGTGCCCGTCGCGCTGCCAGCGGGCGATGGCATGGCGAAAGAAGTGCACGTGCATGGGGTGCGTCAGGTCAACCAGAATGCGCATGGCTAGAGTGGGTTATGCACTTTTTCTCCCTCAACCCCAACCCCTTCTCCCGCGCTGCGGGCTGAGGGGTGTCGCTCGTAGGAGCGCTGCTCTGCTGCGCCTGGGGGCGACAGCGCAGGCCGTTCCCCTCGCCCCGCGACGCAGTCGCGAGGGAGAGGGGCGCAGGGGTGAGGGGAAGACGCCGGGCACAAGTTCATAACAGCCTCTAGCGGTCGCTGTTGATATAGCGCAGCAGGGCAATCTGCTCGGAGATCAGCCCCAGCATGAACAGGAAGACGCCCAGGCTGAAAACCAACCCACCGAATCCGCTGAAGCGGCTGACCATCGCCAGCTTGCCGACGGTGTAACTGCCGCCCGCCAGCATGAACAGTAGACTGATCGGCAGAAAGATTTTGAGCGGCACGAACAGCGTGCCCAGGCGCGTCAGCGTCAGCAGGAAGCGCAACCCGTCGCGCAGGGGGCGAATCTTGCTCGCGCCGGTGCGGGCGGGCGAGGCAAAGGGATGATACTTCACCGCGTAACCGGCGCGGAACAGGCAAATGGTCAACGTGGTAGGGTAGGAAAAGCCGTTGGGCAGCAGGTAAAGGAAGCTGCGGGCGATGCTGGCCCGGATCGCGCGAAAGCCGGAGGTCAGGTCGGGCACGGGGTGGCCGACAATGTAGGAGGCATAGGCGTTGAACAGGCGGTTGGCGATGGTGCGGTGCCAGCGGGCCTGTGACCCGGCACTGCGCGCCCCCACCACCATATCATAGCGATCCATGTGTTGCAGCAGGTGAGGGATTTCCGCGGGCGGGTGTTGCCCATCGCCATCCATCAACACCAGGATATCGCCGCTGGCGGCGCGAATGCCGGACTTGATCGCCGCGCCGTTGCCGATGTTGTAGGGGTGCGCCACCAGGCGGGCGGCGGGATGCGCCCGCACGATCTCGGCAGTGCGGTCGGAAGAGCCGTCGTCCACCACCACGATCTCGTCTACCAGCGGTTGCGCGGCGACCTGATCGAGGATGCTGCCGATGATCGCTTCCTCGTTGTAGACGGGGATCACCACCGATACACGCTGCCCGTTGAACACGGCGTTACTTTCTCCTGAGTGAAATAGCGGCCAACAGGAACAGAGGCTTCTGTTGCGCCGTGCCTGATGATAGCGACAGAGCGAGCAGACGGCCACTTTGCGCTATAATCGCGGGCCGTGTCTTCCGGCGGGTCAGGGGAATGTTGAGAAGAGGTTAGCCGGCTGTGCTTTCTTCGCAGGAATGGCTGTTGGCGGGGATCATCGCGGCAGCGCTGACGGCGATCGCCTCTGGCCGCGTGCGGGCCGATCTGGTCGCCCTGCTCATCCTGGTGACGCTGCCCGTGGCGGGCGTGGTGAGCTATCAGGAAGCGCTCTCCGGTTTCAGCCGTTCGGCGGTGATCACCATCATCGGGCTGTTCATGATCACGCAGGGGCTGGAAGATACGGGCGTGGTGCAGCGGCTGGCCGCCGGGCTGAGACGGCTTGGGGGCAGCTCGGAGCCGCGCCTGATCCTGCTGTTCATGGCCGCCGGGGCCACCCTTTCGCTGGTGATGAACAATATCGCGGCGGGCGCGGTGTTGCTGCCCGCCGCCGTTCAGGTGGGGCGGGACTCGAAAGTGCCCCCTTCCAAGCTGCTGATCCCCCTTTCTTTCGGGACGCTGGTCGGCGGCATGGCGACGTACTTCACCACCGCCAATATTGTTTTGAGCAGTATCCTGCGCGATCAGGGGCTGGGCCGGCTCAATATGATGGACTTCTTGCCGACGGGTGGGATCATCGTGCTGGCCAGTCTTTTGTTCATGGCGCTCATCGGCAGGCATCTGTTGCCAACCCATGAGTCTGTGGGGCAGGCTGTCACTCCCTATAATCTGTCGCGCGATCTCTATGACACCTATCAGCTAGAAGAGCGCCTCTGGCAGGTTCATGTACCGGCCCGCTCCAACCTGGCGGGCACGCAGTTGAAATTGAGCCGCATCGGTGAGGAACTGGGGTTGACGGTGATAGGTATCTGGCGCAGCCGTCATATGATCCTGAACCCAGAGCCTGACGAAATGATCAGGCCGGACGACTATCTGTTGGTGCTGGGGCGCGCGGAGCGCGTCCAGCAAATGGAGCGGTGGGGTGTTGAGATTGTGCGGCCCAATAATCAGCCCTATCGCTGGCCCGACTACGCCATGGGCCTGACCGAAGTGCTCATCCCCCCGCGTTCGAGCGTGGTCGGCAAGACGCTTTCCGAACTCCGCTTTCGCGCCCGTTATGGTCTGACGGCGCTGGCACTATGGCGCGAAGGGCGAAGCTACCGGACGGACGTGGGGAAAATGCCCCTGGAAGTGGGCGATGCGCTGCTGATGATCGGCAAGCCAGCCAGCATTGGGGCGCTGGCGAAGGATCGCGATTTCCTGATTCTGCAAAGCGAGGAACCCCGTCAGCCGCCTCTGGCGCACAAGGCGGGGTGGGCCTTGTTGATCACTGTCAGCGTGCTGCTGCTCGCCATTCTGGAGATCATCCCCAATGCCGAAGCGACGATGATCGGCGCGGTGGCTATGGCGCTGACCGGCTGCATCAACCTCGACGAAGCCTATCGCGCCATTGAGTGGCGAGTCATCTTTCTAATCGCGGGCATGTTGCCGCTCAGCACGGCCATGATTCACACGGGCCTGGCCGCCCGCCTGGGGTCGGCGCTGGTAGACGCGCTGGCTCCCTTTGGACCGCTGGCGCTGGTGGCGGGCCTCTTCGTCCTGACCATGCTGATCACGCAGGTGATCGGGGGGCAGGCCGCCGCGCTCATCGTGGGGCCGGTTGCAGTGACTTCGGCGACACACCTGGGCGTGAATCCCCAGGCGACAGCGGTGGCGGTGGCCATGGCGTGTTCGGCGGCATTCCTGACCCCCCTGGCGCACCCCGTCAATATCCTGATGATGGGGCCGGGCGGCTACACGTTCGGCGATTTCCTCAAGATCGGGCTGGGCATGACACTGGTGACATTCCTGGCCCTGCTGGTGGGGATGCATCTGTTCTGGCAGTTGTAGGCCCCCGCCCCTTTCTCCCACGAGACGACGTCGCCGGACGCAGGGGTGGTATCTACGATCCCGCCGAAACAGGTCGGCGCGCCCCTACGAGCGCCCCCTTCTCCCGTGGCGTGGGGTTGAGGGAGAAAAAGGGCATGACATGCTCTAGAGGCTGTTATGAACTTGTGCCCGGTGTTTTTCCCTCACCCCTGCGCCCCTCTCCCACGCGACTGCGTCGCGGGGCGAGGGGAACGGCCTGCGCTGTCACCCGCTGGCGCAGCAGAA
>DAOTZZ010000037.1:0-5959 GCA_034433965.1 Anaerolineae bacterium | reverse complement strand
AACGTCAATCTCGAAGTCGAGCTGATCACGCCTGTTGCGCTCGAAAAAGGCTCCAAGTTCGCCATCCGCGAGGGTGGTCTGACCGTCGGCGCGGGCGTCATCACCGAAATCCTCGACTGAGGCACAGACCAGAGGATGGGAGGCCGGCAAGTTGCACTGCGGCGGTCACTAGATGGCAGTGGTATCTGCCGCCTCCCTCAGTGGACTTCTAAACGGATAGGGAAACCCGAGGAACTCTTATGGCCAAGCAGAAAATCCGCATCCGCCTGAAGGCGTATGACCATCGCGTGCTGGATCAGTCGGCCCAGCGCATCGTCGAGACGGCAGAACGCACTGGTGCCCGTGTGGTGGGGCCGGTGCCGTTGCCCACGCGCATCGAGCGCTTCACCGTGCGCCGCTCGCCTTTCATTGACAAGGATTCGCAGGAACATTTCGAGATCCGCACGCACAAGCGCCTGATTGACGTGCTGGACCCGGACGCGAAGACCATTGATACGCTGATGCGGTTGAACTTGCCGGCTGGCGTGGATATCGAAATCAAGATCTAAGCGCAGCCGGTCAGGGGCGCGCGGTATGTGCGCTGCCTGCAGGCCAGGGCCGTGCCAGCAGACATCGGTCGCCAGGCGGCAACGGCCCGCCCGCCGGGGTCGGAACCCGGCAGAACCCTACCAGATAGTTGGGGCGACGAAGCAGGGATGATGCGTGGTGGGCGACGCCTGCCCCCCAGTCCCTTGGAGGCAGTGATGAAGGGCATCATTGGAAGAAAAGTGGGCATGACCCAAATCTTCGATAGCAACGGGCAAGTGATCCCGGTGACAGTCATCAAGGCTGGGCCGTGCTATGTGACGCAGATTCGCACCGAAGAAAAGGATGGCTATACCGCCGTTCAGCTTGGCTTCGAGGAACTGCCGCCCAAGCGCAACGGTTCGTCGCGGCTCAACCAGCCTCAGCGCGGCCATCTGAAGCGCAACGGCCTGGACCTGCCCGATCTGCGTGTGCTGCGCGAGTTCCGCGTCAAGCAGATTGACGTGCAGGAAGGGCAGAAGCTGACCGTGGCCGACGTGTTCGCCCCCGGCGAGCGCGTGGACATCGTGGGCACGTCCAAGGGGCGTGGCTTCGCTGGTACGGTCAAGCGGCACAGCTTCAACCGCCAGCCCAAGACGCACGGTCAGTCCGACCGCGAGCGCGCGCACGGCTCAATCGGCTCGACCACCACGCCGGGCCGCGTGCTGAAGGGCACGCGCATGGCTGGCCGGATGGGCGGACAGCGTGTCACCATTCAAAATCTCGAAGTAGTCGTGGTCGATGCGGAAAAGCACATGCTGGCGGTGCGCGGGTCGGTGCCCGGCGCAAAGGGCGGCATCTTGCTGATCAAGCAATCCCGCAAGCAGCACTAGGCGTGGCCCGCATCAAGGAGTCGTGAATCATGCAAGTACCAGTTCGTAACATGGCCGGTGACCAGGTGGGCACCATCGAGCTGCCCCCCGACATTTTCGAGGTTGAGGTCAACACGGGCCTGATGCACCAGGCATATGTACGCCAGATGGCTAACGCCCGGCTGGGGACGCACAAGACCAAGACGCGCGGAGAGGTGAACCGCACCAAAGCCAAGTGGTATCGCCAGAAGGGTACCGGTCGCGCTCGTCATGGCTCGCGCACGGCCCCCATCTTCGTCGGCGGTGGTGTGGCGCACGGGCCGCAGCCCCGCGACTACACCAAGCACATGCCGCGCAAGATGCGCCGCCAGGCATTGCGCTGCGCCCTGTCGGCCCTGGCCGCCGATGATCAGATCGTGGTGGTGGACACGCTGGCGCTCGATTCGCCCAAGACCAAGGCCATGCGCGAAGCGCTGAACCGGCTGGTGGGCGACCAGAGTGCGCTGTTGCTGCTGGCCGACCGCAACGAGGTGGTGGAGCGCAGCGTGCGCAACCTGCCCAATGCCCGCTACCTGCGCGCCATGTACCTGAACGTGCGCGACCTGCTCTCGCACGACAAGGTCATCATCCCCAAGGACGCGCTGGAGGTGATCCGGGGCTTCCTGGGCACGGCAGCCAAGGGCCAGGAGGAGTAGCACGGTGAGCAAGCAACTGCATCTGTACGACATCATCAAGCGGCCCATCATCACCGAAAAGTCGCACGGCATGTCCGAAGACCTGAATCAGTACGTCTTCGAGGTGGACATGCGCGCCAACAAAATCCAGATCGCCGAGGCGGTGATGCGCCTGTTCGATGTGGATGTGATCAAGGTACGCACGATGGTGGTGCCCGCCAAGCGTGGGCAGCGGCTGCGCAAGATGTACACGCGCAAGCAGGCCTTGAAGAAGGCCATTGTGACGGTGCCTGCCAACCAGTCTATTGGCCTGTTCAAGATGTAATCGTCGAGGGCATGGCGGCGCTCAGATATCCGCACCTCACGGGGCTAATGAGCGCTGACCGCAGAGTGAATGAGGTAAACCGATGCCGATTAAGAAGTACAAGCCCACATCGCCCGGTCGCCGGGACATGACGGGCAGCACGTTCGAGGAAATCACGCGCGAAAAACCGCTGCGCCGTCTGGTGCGCGAACTGCGCAAGCGCGGCGGGCGCAACAACCTGGGGCGCGTCACGGTGCGCCATCGCGGCGGCGGGCACAAGCGTCGCTATCGTCTGATTGACTTCCGGCGCGACAAGCTGAATATCCCCGCCCGCGTGGAGTCCATCGAGTACGATCCCAACCGCTCGGCGCGCATCGCCCTGCTGCTGTATGCCGATGGCGAGCGCCGCTACATCATCGCCCCGCTGGGGTTGCGCGTGGGCGATACCGTAGTCAGCGGGCCAAACGCCGAAGTGCGCGTAGGCAATGCACTGCCCATCCGCCAGATTCCGGTCGGTTCGCTGGTGCACAACGTCGAGCTGTTGCCGGGCCGCGGCGGGCAGTTGGCGCGCGCGGCGGGCACGTCGGCGCAGTTGCTGGCCAAGGAAGGCACCTACGCCCAGATTCGCCTGCCCAGCGGCGAGGTACGCCTGGTACATGAGGATTGCATGGCCACTATCGGCCAGGTGGGCAACGCCGAGCACGGCAACATCAAGCTGGGCAAAGCTGGCCGCAAGCGCTGGTTGGGCTGGCGGCCCACTGTGCGCGGTAGCGCCATGGACCCCAACAGTCACCCGCACGGTGGCGGTGAGGGACGGTCGCCCATCGGTATGCCGGGGCCGAAGACGCCCTGGGGCAAGCCGGCCATGGGCGTGAAAACCCGGCGCAACAAACGCACCGACAAGTTTATCGTCCGGCGTCGTGGGTCACGTCGGAAGTAGGAGCGGAGGCAAGAATGTCGCGTTCGCTGAAAAAAGGGCCATACATTGACCCGAAGCTGCTGCGTAAAGTCGAACAAATGCGGGAGCGCGGCGAAAAGAAGGTGATCCGCACCTGGAGTCGGGCCTCGACCATCTTCCCGCAGATGGTGGGCTTCACCATTGCGGTCCACGACGGGCGTCGCCATGTGCCGATCTACATCACCGAGAACATGGTGGGGCACAAGCTGGGCGAGTTTGCCCCGACGCGGACCTTCCGGGGTCACTTGGCCGAAAAGAAGAAGAAGTAGGTCAAGACGGGAGAATAGGCTATGGATGTTCGTGCAACTGCCCGCTACCTGCCCATCTCGCCGCGCAAAATGCGCCTGGTGTGCGACCAGGTGCGCGGCATGGATGCGGATCAGGCATTGACTGTGCTGCGCTTTATGCCGCAAAAGGGCGCTCGCTTTGTGTCGAAGCTGATCGAATCGGCCATCGCCAACGCCGAGACCAACTTCGAACTGAACCGGCGCGACCTGTATGTGTCGTACCTGGTGGCCAACGAAGGCCCACGGCTGAAGCGGATGAAGGCTGGCGCGCGCGGGCGCTACAAGCCGCGCCTCAAGCGCATGTCTCATCTCGTCGTCGTGTTGACTGAGCGCCAGGAGGAGGAAGCTTAAAAGCATGGGACGCAAAGTACACCCGATTGGTTTCCGGCTCAAGTTCAACCGCGACTGGTCGGCGCGCTGGTATGCCGAAGGCGATCGCTATCGCCAGTTGCTGCAGGAAGACTTCCGCATCCGCCAGTATGTGGAAAAGGAAGTCGAACGCGCTGGCGTGTCGAACGTGGAGATCGAGCGCTACCCCAACCAGGTGCAGGTGACGCTGTTCACCGCCAAGCCCGGCATTGTCATCGGACGCAAGGGCGAAAGCGTCAAGAAGCTGCGCCAGGGCCTGGAAGAACTGACCGGTAAGAAGGTGAAGGTCGAGGTCGAGGAGATCGAGAAGCCCGATCTGGATGCCCGCCTGGTGGCGCTGAACATCGCCAGTCAGCTCGAACGGCGCATTGGCCATAGCCGCGCCATGAAGCGCGCTGTCGGCCAGGCCATGCGTCAGGGAGCCAAGGGCATCAAGATTCAGGTCAGCGGTCGCCTGGCCGGTGCCGAAATGGCGCGCCGCGAATGGCAGATGGAAGGCCGCGTGCCGCGCGCGACCCTGCGCTCGAACATTGACTACGCCACTGCCGAGGCGTTGACTACCTACGGGCGCATCGGGGTCAAGGTGTGGATTTACAAGGGCGAATCCCTGGGCGAACAACCGAAGCGCCAGGAAGAGCCCACGGATGTCTATGTGAGCCAATAAGCAGAACACCGCGTCGCCAGGCGACGCCGGAGGCGTGCCGTGAGCCAGCAGGCCGGGGTGCGCCGGGTTCTGACCTGTGAGGAGTGGACGACCATGTTAATGCCGAAGCGGGTAAAACACCGCAAGCAGTTTCGGGGGCGGATGAAGGGCACCGCCGCGCGGGGCAACACCGTCCAGTTTGGCGATTACGGGTTGCAGGCGCTAGAACCGGCCTGGATCACCAGCCGCCAGATCGAAGCTGCACGCCGTGCCATCATGCGCCACATCCGGCGTCGTGGGCGCGTGTACATTCGCATTTTCCCCGACAAGCCCGTCACCAAGCGCCCGGCGGAAAGCCGCATGGGTAAAGGCAAGGGGTCGGTGGATCACTGGGTAGCTGTGGTACGGCCTGGGCGCATCATGTTCGAGATGTCGGGCATTGACCAGGAAACGGCCAACGAAGCCTTGCGGCTGGCTGCCTTCAAACTGCCCATCGCCACGAAGATCGTCAAGCGGATTGACCCCATCAGTGGGGAGGAGGTAGTGCGCGATGCGTAGGTCCGCCGAAATTCGCCAGATGACCGACGCGGAAATCGCACAGGCCATCCAGGAAGCCAAGCAGGAGATGTTCAACCTGCGTATTCAGTGGAAGTTGGGCCAGCTCGAAGACTATACGCGCATCCGTCAACTCAAACGCGAGATCGCGCGCCTGCTCACCATTCAGCACGAGCGCCGGCTGGCGGCAAAGCTCGTTCAGGAGGATGCCGATGCCTAACAATCGCAAGCGCCTGGTGGGGCGTGTGATCCGCAGCGGGACCATGAACAAAACCATCGTGGTCGAGGTCGAGCGGATGCACCCTCACCCACTGTATAAGAAAGTCGTTCGGACGCGCAAGAAGTACATGGTGCACGACGAGTCCAATGCTACTCCGGTGGGCGCTGTGGTGCGCATTGTCGAAAGCCGCCCCATCAGCAAGACCAAGCGCTGGGCGCTGGAAGCTGTGCTGCAACTGCCGGAGCAGGAAACGGTGGCTGTTCGTGACGCTGAGTGAGGCAACGACGAGATGATCCAGCAAGAATCGCGGCTGAAAATTGCCGACAACACCGGCGCGCGCGAGATCCTGGTCATCCACATTGTGGGTGGCTCCAAGCGCAAGACCGGTACGGTGGGAGACATTGTCATCGGCACGGTCAAGTCCGCCTCGCCGCAGGGGGCGGTGAAAAAGAGCGAGATCGTGCGCGCAGTCATCGTGCGCACCGCCAAGGAATATCGCCGCAGCGACGGGTCGTATATCAAGTTCGACGACAACGCGGCGGTGATCTTGCAGGGCGACACCAAAGACCCGCG
>DAOTZZ010000036.1:0-10824 GCA_034433965.1 Anaerolineae bacterium | reverse complement strand
TCGTGCCCGGCACGTTCACCGCCGCCGTCACCACCGCCGGATTGTCCACAGTCACCGTCGCTGTCAACGGGTCGCCTTCCGGATCGCTCGCCACATAGGGCACATCGCGCGCCTCGCCCAGGTTGAGCGTCTGCCCGGCGATCGGCGCGACACTCGGCGGTGCATTGGCGGTCACCGTGACCGTGAAAGGCATGGTCACCGGTGGATTCGTGCCGTCTTCAACAGAGAGGGTGACCGTGGCCGAACCGGTGCTCACGCCGGTCAGGGTAACCACATTTGCCGCACCCAGGCTAGCACTGACCACTGCCGGATTGTCCACGCTCACCGAGACGGATAGCGCGTCACCGTCGGGATCAACCGCTGTGTAGGGTACGTCGAGCGTATCGCCCACGCCCAGCGTCTGCGGGAAAATCGTTTCAACGGTGGGCGGCAGGTTGATGGCCGTCACCGACACAGTGAATGCCGCGCTGACCGCCGGATTGTGCCCGTCGTTTATCGTCAGTGTGACTGTAGCCGTGCCCGCCCCGACCGCATTCAGCCGGATCGTGCCGGGCGCACTGATGCTCGCGGTGACCACCCCCGTGTTGTCCGAACTGACATTCTGACTGAGAGGATCGCCCTCCGGATCGACAGCCACAAAGGCCACATCGCGCATCTCGCCCACGTTCATCGTCTGCGGAGCGAGGGGATTGATGGTCGGCGCGACGTTGCCCACCACCACAGTCACCGGGAAAGTAGTGATGGTAGGTGGATTGCGACCGTCGTTCAGGGACAACGTCACCGTGGCCGAGCCAGCGGCTACGGCTGTCAGACGAATGGTCCCCGGCGTGCTAATTGTCGCTGTCACCACCGTTGGCGTATCCGAGGTGGCCGTTTGTGTCATGGGATCGCCATCCGGATCGCTGGCCACATACGACACATTCACCGTATCACCCACAGCCAGTGTCTGCGCCGGAATCGTTCCCACGATCGGAGCCAGATTGGGCCGGCCCGCGCGCACCAGGAACGTGGTGCGGATCACGCCGCCCTTGCCATCGTTGACTGTGATCGTCACATTGGCCGTCCCCTCAGCCACACCGGTCAGGCGCACAGCCGTTGGGCCGAGCACGGTCGCCAGGACGATGCCCGTGTTATCAGATTCGGCCTGCACCGTCAGCGGATCGCCGTCGGGATCGGAGGCCGAGATAGTCACATCGGTAGTGCGACCTACCTCGACCCGCTGCTCCAGGATCGGACTGAGCGTTGGCGCGCGGTTCAAGCCCCGCACCGTGACGATGAAGGCGGTAGTCGTCAGGCCACCACGATTGTCGTTACCCGTCACCGAGATCGTCGCCGTGCCCGCCGTGACGCCGGTCACGCGAATCTGCGTGGCGCTGATGACCTGTACTCCGGCCACCGCAGGATTGCTCGACGCCACAAAGAGATTGACCACATCGCCATCCGGATCAGTGGCCCGCACTGTGATGTCGCGCGAAGCGCCGGCGTTCACTTCCTGGCTGGCGATCGGATCAAGCACTGGAGCGCGATTGGGGCGCGGCGTCGGCGTCAGCGAGGGTACCGCCGTTGGCGCTCGGTTGGAGATGCGCACGCCGGTCGCGATGTCGAATGTTTCTGTGCCGTCGTTCAGCCAGACATGCAGCCGCAGTTGATAGACGCCATCGGGAATCGCCGTGGTATTCCACGCCCCCAGGCCGCCGTTGAGCACAGTCTGATTGCGCGGACTCATCAGCGGATACCACAGATTACCAGGGTTGGGATCGGGTCCCCATTCCAGCGCATATTGCAGGAAACGCGGATGGCTGGCGCTACCCACCACTGTGATATAGCCCGCCACCTGGCTGCCATCTACCGGATAGGAGATGCGCACGTCATAAGGTAGGGCGGTCACCGGAGGCGTCCAGGTAAACACAGGCACGAACGGCGTGAAGGTGGGAGCCAGCACGATGCGCGTGGCCGTAGGCTGAATGAACACTCCGCCGCCCGGCGTAAACGTAGGGAAGGGAGTAAACGTCGGGATCGGCGTCCGTGTGAACGGCGGCGTGATGGTCGGCGGCGCGGTCGGCTGCCCGCCCGACTCTGGTCCTTTTCTGTCGCCGGTGCTCAGGCTGCACGCCGAGCCGAGAGCGACCACCATCACCAACAGAAACAGCAGGCGAACTGTCACTTTGCGCATCTCCCCAACCCTTTCCTCAGCGTCAGGCAACCGGGGATATTTAGCTACACCCCAATTATGAGCCCGATTGTACAACCGTTGCCGTACCCTTACAACGCGCCTGCCCCACGGTCACTGAGCGCCTCACCCTCTGTGACGCTTTGCTCTCCATCGCCTGTTTCATTTGGCGGGTTGTACGTCTGCTGTATACTGGTCGCAGATAAGAAGACACAAGGAGTGAAAACCATGGCTGCAGTATCCCCTGAACATCACATTGCCTTGCACGCGCTCGACAGCCTGGCAGCCAACGAGTTTCGGGTGTGGTTGGACGGCGTCTCGGTATCCGGAGTGTTCAGCGTCAAGGGATTGACGCCGCACAGCATCCAACCGCTCAAGACCTTCTGGGGCCTGCTTCCCCTGCCCACTTCGCTGACCCACAAACCGATCGTCATCACTAAAATGGTGCAGCGCGACCCGAACTTACCCTTCAACCGCTGGATACGCGATACACTGGCGAATCCCACCGGCAAGGTCACGCGGGAAGTTCATATCGTGGCACTGGATGAGGGGCAAGAAACCAGACGCTGGGTGCTACGCAACGCCTGGATCAGCGAGATCACTTATTCAGATTTCGATTCCGGCAGCGACCAACTGGTAGAGGAACGGCTGACCCTGCAACATGAGGGAATCACCATGCTCTGGCCCGGAGAATAGCGGCAGCGATCAGGTGCGCCTATGTCAGTTGCAGAAAGCCCATGAAGGCAAGGGTGAACGCGACGATTTCAGCCAGACCGATGCCTGTGGCGACCATCACCGCCTGCAATCCAGGGACGGTGTTCATGCCACGCGCATTGTAGCGATCCCAGGTCTCAGAGCCGAGCAACAGGCTGAAAGGCAAGCCGACGACAAAGGCAGCCATCAACAGCAACGGCCCGCTGGTGCTCTCATCCAGGTACAGCGCGCCCAGGTAGAAGATGACGAAGAATACGATGAACGCGATCAAGCCAGCCAGGACGGCCTTGCGTGTGTCACGGCGCAACTCGGTAAGGTAGGGCAGGTTGTCGAAATAGGGCATGGCCATGACCGCATAGGAGGCCAGCGCCAGCGTCGAAACGAACGAGCTGGCGATCACTCCCAACCAGGCATAGTCGCTCATCACACTTCCCCAACGAGACTGAAACGTGCGATCGTCACACCATAAATACACATTGTCAGTCGTAAAGGTTCGCAGCTTTGCCCTCGCCTGTCAAGAACATTCCTGCCAGGGGGGTGTGCAAAAGTTGTCGGCGACTTTGGTTCACCTGATGGCCCTCATTCCCCGCCGACAGGCGACAGGGAATGTACGTGCGACCGAAAATCAGTCCCCTCGCCCTGCAACGCAATCACGAGGGAATGAAGTGCAGCAAACTGCCTGACACATTTTTCATGCATCTCTGCCAGGCGACTGCTGTTCGACGCCCCACAGGGTCGTCAGAGTCCGTTGTTTGGTGTATGATTGTGCCCGCGTCCGTAGTCCGACAGGAGGCGAAGACACTTGATGGCAACCAATGCGAGCACCTGGTTTTACAGCGAACCGGAACACCGTCCCTATTTGATCGAAGAGCGCGTCAACCACACGTTCTGGAATCACCGCATCGCTTCGCTTTATCTCGATTGCGTGCGAGCAGAGCCACCTTTCCGCATGGAAGGCGAGTGGCGCGGCAGACCGGTAGCGATTGAGTGGATGCCAGGCGACTACTTCACCCTTATCACGCGACCAGCAGACGACATCAATGCGCTGTTGCTCGGCATCAAGGAAATTCTGGGCTTTGCTCCGGCTATCTCCTACGTCGATCCGGACGGCAACATGGTCACGCAGTGGTATGTCCGAGACGCCCAACAGCGCATCCAGAACATCCAGGGCAACCCCAACTACCGACAGATCAAGCGCTACAAATGAGCGCCGCTTAGACTACAAGGTAGCGATTGATGAGCCGCTCCGCCCCCAAACTGGCCTTTGACCTGGGCCGCGATGTCCGCAGCCTGGTGGCCATGGCCGCCCATCTGACACCCTGGTTGTACGAAGACGAGCTGTACGGTCATGTGGCCGGCGACCTGCCCAGGCTGACGCTGGGCGGGCTGCTCTTGCGGCTCTACCGGCTGGAGCGACTGGGCGATCATCTGAGCGCGGAGCAGCAGTTGCAGGTGCAGGAGGCACGCGCGCAGTTCGAGCTGGCGCGGGCACAGTGGACCGTGCATTATGAGCAGAAACTCAGGCGCGAATTGCAGACGCGCGTGCACGCTTTTGAGCTGTTCCTGACCGACTGCGAAGAAGACCTGTCCACCTGCGCCCTCAACTACCCGGTGCAGGCCGAAAAACGCACTATCATCCATCATCTGGTGCAAGAAGCCAGTGTCCTGGAGATTTTCGACAGTCAGCTTCATGCGCACATCAAGGAAATTGACCGACGTCTGCGCAGCATCATCCGTGAAGGTGAATGCCTGGCCGACGAACGCCTCTGCCGTGTATATCCCAGAACCGAGTTTTGGTGGTTGTACGGAGCCGTTGCCGAGCGGGAAAACTGAGGCTCAGCCCGCAAGCAAATAAGCCGGTATCCTCACCGGCTTTTTCTTTGCCTGCTGTGGCCTCTGCTTGTCCACACACCCTACCAGCCGTGCTCCAGACGGGCGATCAGGCGCTCCGGCATGTCCAGGCGACGCATCTTCTCCTGCGTCACCGAGACCGGATAGGCCACGCGCCGGTGCTCGAAGATCGCTTCCTGCACATGCAAAATGCCGTAGGAAGCGTCTTTGTTGGAATCGCGCGGCTGCCCCACACTACCAGGGTTGATGATCAGGCGATGCCCGTTCAACGAACGCGGCATGTGATAGACCGGCTGTAGGGCTTCGGTCTCGCCCTGATGATCGGTGAGTTGATAGATGATGGGAGTGTGCGTATGACCGACCAGACAGTAGGGCGTCTCGAAGTGCGGGAAATTCAGCGCAGCCACCAGGGGGTCGAGGATGTATTCCCACACCGGCTCGCGCGGACTGCCGTGTGCCAGCGTGTAATCGCCCAGCACAAAAGTAGTCGGCAGCGCGGCCAGATAGGCCAGATTGTCCGGCGTCAGGGTCTCGCGTGTCCAGGTGACAGCACGGCGGGCGTCGGCATTGAAGGTGCGAATATCCAGCCGGGCCAGCGCGGCCCAGTCGTGATTGCCCGCCAGACACAGATGAGGCAGGCTGCGTAGCAGCTCGCAACACTCATTGGGGTCAGGGCCATAGCCGACCACATCGCCCAGGCACCACACGAACTCCCATTGCCCTCTGGCATCTTCGAGAACCGCCTCGAAGGCGGCGAGATTGGCGTGAATATCCGAGATGACTAGTACGCGCATGAACCGAGATTCCCCATCACTCTGACGTGTGCAGCCCCCTGTCGGCTCAGAGCATAACATGTTTCCGAACTGCTGGCGAATGGGCCTTGATTCCCCAGCCCGTGACATCAAATACCGGTTTTCTTCCTCTTGTCCTTGCGAGGCTTGGGGGCGGCTTTTTTCTGAGCCAGCAGTGCCAGCGCCATGTCCAGAGTTACGCTGCCCAGCGGAGTGTCTTTGGGCACGCCGGCGTTGACCTTGCCGTGTTTGACGAAGGCCCCATAACGCCCGGTGTACAGCCCGACGGGCTGCCCATCTTCTGGATGAGCGCCAAGCTCGCGCACCAGTTCGGTCCGCCGACTCTTCTTCTTAGCCAGCAATGCCAGGGCGCGTTCCAGCGTGATGGTCAGCACATCATCGTCCGCGCCCAACGAACTATACTCCCCGTTGTGACGCACATACGGCCCAAACCGTCCAATGCCAGCCTCGACAGGCTCGCCTGTCTCCGGGTGAGCGCCCAGAATGCGGGGTAGCTCGAGCAAAGCCAACGCCTGTTCAAGCGTGACCGATTCGGGCGACATCCCTTTGGGCAACGAGACCCGTTGTGGTTTTTTCCCTTTTCCGTCGGCCCCATTGTCTCCACGCTGCACATAGGGGCCATACGGCCCTTGCAGCACGTAGATAGGCTGTCCGGTCTTGGGATCGTGACCGAGAGGCGCTGGCCCCGCCTGCTTTTCGCGCAGCAGGCGCTCGACTTCGTCCAGCGTGAGGTCGGCAGGCGACAGCGTATCGGGCAGCGACACGCGCACCGTTTCGCCGTCGCGCTCCTGTTCCAGGTAGGCCCCGTAGCGCCCCACGCGCACGCGTGCCCGTACCTCGCTCAACTCCAGGGCATTGATGGTGCGGGGATCGATCTCCTGTTCCTTGCTCTTCACCTGTTGCGCCAGGCCATTCTCGCCCAGATAAAATGAGCGCAGATAGGGGCGGCCCTGTTGCTTGCCCTCGGCGATCTCATCGAGCACGCGCTCCATCTGTGCCGTGAAGTCCAGATCAACCAGGCTGGGGAAGTGATGCTCCAGCAGACAGTTGACAGCAAAGGCCGTGAAGGTCGGCACCAACTGCTTGCCCACCTTCCGCACATAGCCACGCTCCTGAATCGTCCCGATGATCGTGGCATAGGTGCTGGGTCGCCCGATGCCTTCGCTCTCCAGCGCCTTGACCAGCGTAGCGTCGGTATAGCGCGCGGGCGGTTTGGTGTCGTGTCGCACGGGTTCGAGAGCCGTGCACCGCACCTCCTCGCCGGCGCTCAGCGCAGGCAACAACGTCTCCTGATCGTCCAGCGCCGCCGACGGATCATCGGCCCCTTCCACATAGGCGCGGAAGAAGCCGGGGAACAGCACGCGCCTGCCGGACGCGCGGAACTCCGCGTTGTCCACCATAATCTGCACGGTCGTCAGGCGTAACTGTGCTTCGGCCATCTGCGTGGCGATGGCGCGTTTCCAGATCAAGTCGTAGAGAGCATATTCCTGCCCGCTGAGACGCAGTTCGTCGGCGGTAGGCATCTGCGCTCCAGCGGGGCGAATAGCCTCATGCGCTTCCTGAGCGCCCTTGGCCTGGGTGCGGAACTGACGCGGTGCGCGGCTGAGATACTCCGGCCCATATTGCTCGGCAACGCGCTGCCGGATGGTACGCAATGCTTGCGCTGAGAGGTGCACCGAGTCCGTGCGCATGTAGGTAATCAGGCCGCGCTCATAGAGCTGCTGAGCAATGCGCATCGTCTGCTGCGCCGAAAGCCCCAGTTTGCGGTTGGCCTCCTGTTGCAGCGTAGAGGTGGTGAACGGCGGCGCAGGTGAGCGACTCTGATCGCGCTCGTTCACCTCGGCAACTACCCAGCGCCCCGACTGCAGACGGCGCACCAGCGCCTGAGCCTGCGCTTCGTCGAGCAGCACCACTTTCTTGCGCGGGGGGATTTTGCCGGTCGTCTCGTCGAAATCTTTGCCGGTCGCCAGGCGCACGCCGCCTAGTGCCACCAGTTGAGCCACAAACGTCTGCCCATGCGCAAAGAGCGTTGCCTTCAGATCCCAGTATGCGCCGGAGCGAAAGCGACGACGTTCCTCTTCCCGCTGCACCAGCAGACGTACTGCAGCGGACTGCACCCGCCCCGCCGAAAGTCCGGGCGCGATCTTCTTCCACAGCAGGGGCGACACGGTATATCCCACCAAACGGTCGAGTATGCGCCGCGTTTCCTGGGCCTCCACCAGCTTGTTGTCAATCGAGCGGCAGTTCTTGATGGCCTGCTGAATGGCTTCCTGGGTGATCTCGTGAAACACCATGCGCTTGACAGGCACTTTGGGCCGTAGCACTTCTGTCAGGTGCCAGGCAATACTCTCGCCCTCGCGATCCTCGTCAGTCGCCAGGATCAGTTCTTCGGCCTTGTCCAGCGCCTCGGTCAGCGCCTTGATGACTTTCTTCTTGTCCTTGGGGATCACGTAGAGCGGCTCGAAGTCCTGGGCCACGTTCACCCCCAGGCGCGCCCACTCCTCGTTCTTCACTTTGGCTGGAATCTCACTGGCCGACGCAGGCAGATCGCGGACGTGCCCCATGCTGGCTTCGACCTGATAGCCAGCGGGCAGAAAGCCACGAATGGTGCGTGCTTTGGTGGGAGATTCAACGATGACGAGTTTGCTCACGGTGCACCCTTGTTCGTCGTATTCGGTCGCAGCAGGCAACGCACGCCGCTACAGCCCGGATTCTCGCGAAGCCGTGCGAAGGGTACCATCACGCCGCGTGGCTGACAAGTGTCAGTCCGATGCATCCGCGATCACAAATGCATCGCCGCCGTCGGGCAAAGGGGCGAAGACCTGACTGGCCGCCAACTCTGCCAGACCGTCAAGTCCGGCGAACGTGACCGCGCCCGGCGTCAGATGAAAGGCTAGATGTACCGTTGGTGGTAGCGTCAGGACGAGGTCGAGCCGCGCGACCGTCCCCACCACTGGTTTGCGCCGCGCAATGATGTAGATGCCCGCTTCGTCCTGCTCGGTCGCCAGTTCGACACCGAAAGCGCGACTCAGGTTGGCGTTCAGCTCGACGCGAGGCAAGGAATGCTGACGCACCGTCAGGTGACAGTGTGAGGCACGCACATAGACGGTCAGGGGAGCCGTAACCGGAAACACCTGCACGAATGATTGCTCGCCCTTGGGCACAGCCTCGGCGGCAGATTCCAGCGCAGACTCGATGACTGTGCGCCCGCCGTGCCGCAGCGCCATCTCCAGCGCGGCACGACCGCCGCTCCGCACCAGTGCCCCCAGGCCCCGTCGCAAGAGTGTCACCATCGCTGTTCTCCCAACCATTCCATAATAGCGCGTGCCACCTCTGCCGGGCGCTCGAGCGTGACCATGTGTCCAGCCTCCTCGATCATCACCAGCCGCGCGCGCGACATACGCTCGGCCAGCATGACGCTGAAATCGGGGCGCACCATGCGATCGTGTGCCGCGCCAATGACCAGAACAGGCACCCCGATCTCGCTCTCCCTGCCTCGCAGGTCAAACGTCTGACAGGCCAGAAAGTCTCCGCGCAGGACAGCAGGCGAAATCTGCGCCAGACGCTCGCTGGCAAGCGCAAGCTGCGCGGCTGACGTTGCCGGATGCCAGGCGCGTTCGACGATCCCCTGGATCGCCGCGGCGGGGGTTTGCAGGATTCGCTCAGGCAGAGACGGCTCGACTGGCAACCTGCTGCCCGTGGCGATCAACACCAGACCAGCTACGCACTCCGGATGATCGAGCGCCAGTTGTTGGGCAATGGCTCCGCCCATGCTATGCCCGACGGCAACGGCCCGCGCAATATGTACTGCATCCAGAAACGTCCGCACGTCTTGCGCATATCCGGCGACCGTCGTGCGGCCTGCTCCGGACGACCGCCCATGACCGGGCAGATCGAGCGTCCACACCTGTACACCCGGCATACGCCGTAGCTCCACCGGCCAGTCGAGCCGCGAGCCACCCGCCCCATGAAGCAACACCAGAGGCGGATGGCGCGTGGCACTTCCCGCCACAGTGTAGTAAAAGGTAACCGTGTCGGCCTGGAGCAGCGGCATGGTCTCTCTCCCTGTCAGGCGCACCTCATCCGAGTCTATCCTGAACGTTCGTTTGTGCGCCAGCGCTTGACGTGACCATGAGCGATGGCTATACTCGCACCGTGAAAAAGGTTGTCACAGGGAGGAAACGATGGCTGGCGAGACCTCGCCCGGCGCGGCGATCAGCCCGGAGTTGCTCGAAATTCTGCGCTGCCCTGAAGCAGTGCACTATAAGGACCGGGGAGACGATCCAGGACGGCTGGAACTGGTGCATGGCTGCTGGCTGGTATGCGCCGATTCTGGCAACAAGTACCCCATCCGCGACGGAATCCCAGTCATGCTGATCGAGGTTGGGCGCAAGTATAGAGACGTGCCAATCGAAGACCTGCCGGTTCCGCCGCCGGACGAAGACTGAGGGATTCCGCCCACATCAGCGAAAACAGAGGCAACGCCTGGCAGCACTGCCGGGCGTTGTTTGTGCCCGCTAGTGCCAGGGCGCGCCTTTTGCTATACTGCTGACAGCCTATCTCTGTCAGTCGGACAGGTGGTTCTCCCATGACCTCAACAAATGCTTTCGCGGACAATCTGCCTCTTCACCAGGGCCAGGCCTTGCCAGGAGCGCCTCGTTTACCGCTAGTGGGGCGTCAGGCGGACCTCGACGCCGCGCGTGCCCTGCTGGAAACCGGCATCCCCCTGCAACTGGTCGGGCTGCCGGGTGTGGGCAAGACCGCGCTGGCGCACACGCTGGCGCTGGACTACATTCAGCAGCCGGGTGGGGTACTCTGGCTGGAGAATGCCGACGAGACGGCTCTGGCGCTGGCCAATCGGGTTGCGCGGGCTTACGGCGTGCCTACCTGCGCTGCGCGGGATGAAGACGAGGTATTTGCCTTCTTCCGGCAGGTGCACGGCGTGCTGCTGGAACAGCGCCCCCTGGTCGTGCTGGATGGTCGTGTTCGCCCGGAAGCTGCGCGCGAATTCGTGCGGGCCTGCGCGCCCGGCATCCCTTTGATCCTCACCGCGACACGACCCGCCGCTGGCCCCTGGAGTGTCCATAAAGTGCACCCCCCGGAAGGGGCGCAGGCGGTAGCCCTGCTCCAGGAGATAGCCGGTGGCTCTGGCACATCTTCAGCAGACCTGACCGCCCTGGCACATGCTCTGGAGGGTAACGCGCTGTCCCTCATCGTCGCCGGAAGACAACTAGGGGCGGAACACACACCCCAGGAATTCCTGGCACAGATGCCCAC
>DAOTZZ010000035.1:0-6102 GCA_034433965.1 Anaerolineae bacterium | reverse complement strand
CTGCGTCAACGCGCGGACATCCGGCCCCTTCGCACCGTTGAAGCGCAGGGGAGTGAGCATGTGCTGCAGGGCACGGAAAGCAAGCAGGACATTGTCTCGCACCGACTGGCGCAACGCCAGCCCTTCACGCTTGCGGTCCTCGGTGATGAAGCCCATGCCCTGGCGGATGGCCGCCAGAGGAGAAGAAATGTGAGTGATGCGGCCTTTGACCTCGACCCTGCCCGCCGTAAACGGTTTGACGCCGAACAGAGCCTGAGCCAGTTCGGTGCGCCCGGAGCCTTGCAGCCCGGCGATCCCGACGATCTCCCCGGCGCGCAACTCGAAAGAGATGTTCTTGAGGAAATCGTTGGAGGCGTTTTCGACGCGGAGCCGGGTCTCGCCGATCTCCTCAGGCGCGGCATAGGGCGGATAGTAGTATTCGAGTTCACGCCCGACCATCAGCCGCACCAGGTCAGTGGGCGTGATCTCGTGAGCCATCACCGTTGCCACGTGCCGCCCATCTTTGAGCACGGTGATCCGCTGCGCCAGCTCGAAGATTTCCTGGAAGCGGTGCGAGATGTAGATGATAGCCATGCCGCTATCGCGCAGGCTGCGCACCACGTCGAAGAGCAGGTTGACTTCTTCGGCGGCCAACGCTGCGGTCGGCTCGTCCATCACCAAAACCCTGGCTTCGAGCGACAGGGCCTTGGCGATCTCCACGATCTGTTGTTGGGCAACCGACAGGTCTCGCACCAGGGTATTGGGCGAGATATAAGTATCGGCCTTCAACCGGCGTAGCAGTTCGGACGTTTTTTCCACCATCGCGCGCCGGTCAATCAGACCACGACGGGTTGGCTCGCGGCCCAGGAAGATGTTCTGCGCCACCGTGCGGTAGGGCAGCAGGGTGAATTCCTGGTAAATGATGCTGATGCCAGCCTGCTGAGCCTGGCGCGGATGATGAAAATGCACCCGGCGTCCATCGAGGTAGATTTCGCCGTGATCTGGCTGGTAGGCTCCCACCAGAATTTTCATCAGGGTGGATTTCCCGGCACCATTTTCCCCTACCACGGCGTGAATTTCGCCGGGATAGCACTCCAGAGAGACATTGTCCAGGGCCAGGACACCGGGGAATTGTTTGGTGATGCCACGGATTTGCAGCAAAGGAGAGGGTGACGACGGGCTCATAGTCTTCCGGATCAGCGTAGTATCTTCGAAAAATACACCTTTACCATGCGCTATTTTAACAAACGACCTGTCTGTGTTCTTCGCCGTTCGTCACCACATGGCCGACTTGATCGGCACTATATATACCCTGGAACACACCCGATGCCAAACCGGTATTCGTTGACGCAAGCGAAGTCGAGCGTGAATTTTCGCCGCCTTATTTGTCAAAAACGATTTTGCTGACCATGAGCCGACGCCCATTCCCTGCAACTTGACAGTATCGTTTATGATCAATATCATGCTGCTCAAACTATCCTTTGAGCATATCCCTGGGAGCCAACGCCATGATCCTTGACGAATATACAGTGATAATGGAACCGCCCCACCCGCCGGGATGGCGTATGCAGCCTCATGCTCATGTGCAAAGTGAGTTCACCTTCGTTCGCCAGGGGAGCTGCTATGTCCGGTTGGGCGATCAGTTGTATCTGCTACAGGCCGGGGACGTGATCTATCTGCCCGGTGGCGTGTCACACGGGCACGAGCCTTATCTCCACCAGGAAGTCAGCTTCATCGTCGTACAGTTCCCCACTCTGCCCGATAGATTGCACAAAGAGCTGCTCAATACCGGTGACATAGGGTTGTATCGCCTGAGCACCCTCGAAAAAAGCCGCTTCATTGACTACTGCTATCAGTTGCAGCGAGAAATCGCCCGCGGCTTGCCTCACTCCGACGTTCAGTGTCGCGCGCTCGTTGACCAACTGGCTGTGATTTTGCTGCGCTGTGGGTTGCGCCAGGGAGAACCCGATCTGACGACTGAGCAACAGGTCGCCATAGATCGCGCCCTGCAGTGGATTCATCAGCATTTCAGCGAACAACTTCGCGTCAGCGATGTGGCGACTTATGTGGGCTTCTCACCGGCTTACTTCCGGCTGCTGTTCCGCCGGGCCATGGGGATCAGTCCTAAACAGTATGTGCTGGCGTTGCGGCTGCAGTCCAGCAAATGCATGTTGATGCAGCCGGATCGGACGATCGGTGAGATCGCCCGCAAGACGGGTTTCGATTCGCCCCAGGCGTTCTCCAAGGCTTTCCGCCAGTTCACTGGCGTGACGCCGACGCAGTGGAAGCAGACGCACATCAAATGAGCGCTGTTGCCCTGGCGACGACCATGCCCGGCGGAGCGTTCATCGGGCGCTGGGGGCAGTGGGAACTGCGCGCAGGGTGTGTGCAGAGGACTTGCTGACTCTCACATGAGCGCTCCTCTTCTCCCGCAGCCCAGAAAAGTAGGGGCTGAGGGCGAAAAAGCGCCTGACACGCTCTAGCGTGCTGGTGAATCTGTCCCTTTCTCGTTGGCTTTGAGTTCCTCGTAGATGCGATCCAGCCCGCTCTTGATGCGGCGCTGCACGTTCTCGCCGTCAGCCGGATCGTAGGGGAAAGCCGTCAGGAGTTCTGGCACCAGCGAGGCGGTATCGGCGCGTGGCCGCCCGGCCCGATAGAGGCTCTGCACCCGCCGCCGCACCAGGCGCAGATAGTTGGACAGTGGCTCGGTGGCGTTCTTGTCCACCACTGGTCCACGACCGGGCACCAGCAGATCGGCGGCGAAGCGCGGGCGGCGCAGTTCGGTGAGGTTGTCCAGCCACTCTTTGGTATACGGCCCGCTGATATAGGGATGTTCGTTCACGCTCAGGCTATCGCCCATGAACAGCACGCGCTGTTCGGGCAGATGCACCCATATGCTACCCGCCATCGGGCCGGTCATGGAGAGCAGCGAGATATGATACTCCCCGTAGTGCAGGATCATCCGCTGTGAGAAGGTGACCGTTGGCATCACCAGGCGGGCGGAGGCGAATTGCTCGCGCTCGGCGGGCGTGCGCGCCAGGGCCTCGGAGACACTCTCCAGAAACGTCGAGGACAACGCCGCCATCTGCGCCAGCGTCTCGTCGTGCGCAATCACCGTCGGCGCATCGAACCAGCAGGTGCCCAGCAACCGGTCGCGATGCCCGTCGGTCATCACCACCGCCAGCACCGGCAACGGCGCGATTTCCGCCAACGTCTCGCGCCAGTGCCAGGCGTCGCGGGGGTAGGGCGGCGTGTCAATGAGCACCCACCCGGCCTCTGTCTGGATCGCCCCCACCGTGATCAGCCGGTAGCCTGTTTCAACCCATACACCTGGAGCCAGTTCTTGCACGGTTGCCCGATCCTTCTGTGTTGCTGTGTCCCTTCACCTGTTCACCAGGGCCGGCAGTCAGCCCTGACTCACCATCTGCTGCGCCGCTTCTGCTGCTGCCTGTAGCGCCGCCTGCGCTTTCTCCAGGGAGACGGCAGCTCCGCCCCCCTGGGCGAAAGTTGGCTGTCCACCGCCCCGCTCCACACCCCACACGGCCAGGCCACGCTTGAGAACAGCCACCATGTCCAGCGGCACATCTGCGGCGCAGGCGGCGATGAGTTGCGCCTTGTCGCCCGCGGCTGCGCAGAGCGCCACGGTGCCAGGGTGCGCGACAAGATGCTGAGCAAGCTGACGCACCTCCGCCGGATCGCGCCCGTCGAAGGCAGCCTGCACCAGCCTGAACGCGCCCAGCGGTTGCCCCGCCTGCCACAGTTGCTCGGCTTCGTGTGTCAGGGCCAGCGCTCGCAGGGCGCGCAGTTCGCGCTGCAGCGCCTTGTTTTCTTCGCGCAGTTTGCCGATCACGGCGGGGATGTCGGCCATGCCGGTCGTCAGGGTGGCGGAGAGTTGCTGCAACAGCGCGTTCTTGGCGCGGTAATCGTGCAGGGCGCGCCATCCACAGCGAAACTCCACGCGCAGAATGTCGCCCCGCCGCTCGGTGCGCACGATCTTGATCAGGCCGATCTCGCCGGTGTGCGCCACATGAGTGCCGCCACACGCACACAGATCGAAATCCTCTACCGCCACCACGCGGAATTTGCCCTCTACGTCCGGTACTTTGCGCAGGTTGAGCGCCTGCCGTTCTTCGTCCGCCGGGAACCAGGCCCGCACGGGGCGGTTTTCGAAGACTACCTGATTGGCCAGGTCTTCGACCGCATCGAGGGTGGCCTGGTCGAGGGCGGGCCGGTTGAGATCGATCGTCACGCTGTCCGGACTCATGTGAAAGCCGACCGTGTCCGCCTCCGCCAGACGTTCGAACGCCGCCGAAAGCACGTGCTGGCCGGTGTGATGCTGCATGTGATCAAAGCGCCGCGCCCAGTCCACGCACCCGCTTACCGGTCCCCGCGCGATCTCGCCGTCCAGCACATGGAGCACTGCCCCATCGCTCTCGCGCACGATGACCTCGCGCACCGGCACGCCGTTGAGGGTACCGGTGTCGTGCGGCTGTCCGCCGCTGGTCGGGTAGAAGCAGGTGCGGTCGAGCACCACCGTCGGCAGGCCGTTGACGCGGCCTATCTCCAGCGCCTGGGCAGTGAACTCGGTGGTGTAGGGGTCGGTGTAGTACAGGCGTTGTGTGGTCATGGCTCGTCCAGGGTTACATTGGCACGGGGGCCTATTGTAGCATTGCCTGCCGCAAAGGGGCAGGTCGTTTTGTAGGCGAGTGAAAAAAACTGAACCGCAGAGGTCGAGGAGGACGCAGAGCAGAGCACAGGGGTCTGTTCCTTTCGCTCTCTGCGGCCCGGCGGTGCAGCCGCCCTCCAGGTCGCCGAGGGCGGCTGCGTGCCAGGGGGGTCAGCGACGCTGGTTCGCCCGATGGCCCTCATCCCCCGCGCGGCGGCAGAAGGGGAGTGCCCGTGCACCCCAAAACCAGCTTCCTCGCCCCGCGACGCAGTCGCGAGGGGGAGAAGTGCAGGGGTGAGAGGCAACAGAGTGCAGCAAACTGCCGGACACATTTTGCACGCATCTCCAAGAACTTGGTGCTACCCCTCGCCGCGCGGTAGACTTTAGGTGCAAGGCAGCCGAATGTGGTAGGATCACAGAGCGCGAGAGTCGCGCCTCTGCTGCACTCAGAACGATAGATCATGCACAATTCACACACATCTGCGACCATCCCGGCGGCACACAACCTGGCCATCGAGATTGGCCCGCATAGCTGGCGGTTGATCAACGGCACCCGCTCGTCGGTGAGCGGGGCAGCGCTGGTCGAGGTGACGGCGCAGGGCGTTTCCTACAGTCCGGCGTTTGCCCGCGCACGCCGACTCCCGCCGGAAGGGCGGCTGGCCCCGCCAGACATTGCCCGCGTGGTGGTCGGCTGGGCACCCGAAACGCAAAGCTGGCACCTGGGGTTGTTGCTCTCCGCGCCGGATGCCGGGCAGAGTCCCTGGCGCTGGTGTGGCCTGGCAAGCTGGCGCGGCGCAGAGGGTGATCACGAGCAAGAAGCCCGGCAGGCCGCACAGGCGCTCGCCCGCCTGCTGGATCGCCCGCTACATGTGGTGGCCCCACCGCGCTCGTCCGCTCCCGCTGCAACCTCAGCGCCTGTTGCCCCCTCCGTCGCGCCCGTCCGCGCGCCGACGCGCATCGAACCGGCTCTGCGCACGCCCCCGCTGCACTTCGACGAATGGTCGTTCGTCGCCACCAGGCGAGGGCTGGTCTGGCGACGGCGCAGCGATTGGGTGATGGTGACCCTGGTACGGTCGGTGGGTTTCCTGGTGATGGCGCTGGTCTTTGTGTTTCTGGGCGTGGGGACGCTGACCAGCGGCCTGGCCCAGGTCAACCCGACCTGGCTGCCCTGGCTGGGGCTGGCCGTGGCGGTGATGCTGTTCATCATGGCGCCGCGCACCTTCTGGCAGGTCATCGCTTCGACCGAGGTGATCTTCGACACGGCGCGGCGCGAAGCGCGCGCCCGGCGTCGTTTCATGGGCGGGACGCGCTGGTGCGTGCCGTTCGACCGCGTGGCTTACGTGCTGCTGTCGCAGTCGGTACCGCGCCCACAGGGTCGCAAGGGCAAAGATGGCCCGATGCGTGTGCTGCAGGAAGTCTGGTTGCATCTGGCCGACGGAGAGCACTTCTGGCCGGTC
>DAOTZZ010000034.1:0-9558 GCA_034433965.1 Anaerolineae bacterium | reverse complement strand
CAACATCTGCTGCACGCTGGTGGCGTTCAGTTGACCGAGCGTGTCAGGGTTGACGCGGCGCAAGTCGCGGAAGTGCGCCCACTGCTGCGGGTAGGTCACGCCCTGGCCTGTCTCGCGGTAGGCGGTGATGCGCTGCTCCAGCGCGGCGTTGTAGAGCAGCCGACCCTGCCACAGCAGAAAGTCGAGCGCCTTCTGATGCGCGTTGGTGGGATACAGCCGGTACTTGTAGGTGCGAATCATACTCTAATTCTCCCACAACAGGAGAAAGGAGGTAAGCGCCATTCCTCACCGGGTTAAAACCCGGTGTCCCCTGGCGCAATTTCTATGGAAGAGCGACCTTCTTATGCGAACGAGCCAGCCAGGTATGTGCTGTTGCTACCGGCTGTGCTCGTGGTGATGTTTCTGTCGATCTTTCCCCTGTTGCTGTCCATCTTCACCTCTCTGTCGAACATCAAGTTTGTCAAAGGGGGCTTCGAAGTCAACTACGTTGGCCTGCGGAACTACGAAAAGCTGCTGCAGGGCAGTCAGCAGCGGCGCTTCCTGGGCCGTTTTGATGACCCCAGTACCCTGGGCTGGGTGATCCTGGCCCTTTTTGCGGCGTTCATGGCCTACTGGTTGTTCCGCTATGTCACCAGTCCGCGCCGTCGGGTCTTCGGCCTGGTCATGCGCGTGCTCACCGTGATCATCGCCGGAGGGCTGTTGTGGCTGGTCATCCGCACCTCCAGTGGCAGAGGGCTGCCTGGCACCCTCATCGTGACTCTGATCTTCGTCTTCAGCGGCGTGGCGGCGCAGTACACGCTGGGGTTGCTGCTGGCGCTGCTGGTGACGCAAGACCTGCCGGGCAAGCGCTTCTTCCGCGTGATTTTCCTGTTGCCGATGATGCTGACGCCCGTCGGGATCGGTTTCCTGTTCCGGATGCTGTCCGATACGCTCATCGGGCCAATCGCACCACTGTGGAAGGCGGTGGGCCTCTACAACTTCTCCTGGGTGAACAATCCGGCTACTGCGCGTCTGGCCATCGTGATCGGCGACACCTGGCAATGGACGCCGTTTGTGTTCATCATTCTGCTGGCCGCGCTGGAAGGGCTACCCGCCGAAACGGTCGAAGCGGCCCTGGTGGACGGGGCCAACCGCTGGCAGATGTTCCGCTACATTATCCTGCCGCAGATTATTCCGGTCAGTACCACGGTGATCCTGGTGCGCATGATCGAAGCGTTCAAGATCATTGACATGCCGCAGGCCATGACGCGCGGCGGCCCCGGCACAGCGACCGAGTCGGTGACACTACATGCCTACAATCTGTGGCGAGCGCTCGACCTGGGTACGTCGTCGGCGCTGGCCTATTGTCTGCTGTTCGTGGTGACTTTCGTGGCGCTGGTCTTCGTCAACTTCATCCGTCAGCGCCTGTTGGAGATGATTTAGCCATGGTGACGATCAGGAAGTTTTTCCAGTCTTCCAGGCCGCTCAAACCCTCTCCGGCGACGATGGCGGTTTCGTACATATTGCTGGGCCTGTGGACGTTCTTCGTGCTGTTCCCCATCTACTGGCTGTTCGTCACGGCCTTCAAGCTGCCTGTAGATGTCAACACCGGCCCCAAGTACGTCATGTATGTGGACTTTCAACCGTCTACACATGCCTGGCGGGAACTGCTCATCGAGAGCGGTAACCTGGTCACCCGCCCCTACCGCAACACCGTCATTGTCGGCCTGAGCAGCGCGGTGCTGGCGCTCACGCTGGGGGCGATGGCCTCCTACGCGCTCACCCGGTTCAGCTACCGGCCCAAGCCGGGCCTGATCGCCACCTTCATCCTCTGCGTGGTGATCGCCATCGTGGCCATCAACGTGGAGGTGCCCTGGCAGGTGGCGGTCGCAGCAGCCATTGGCATTTTCCTGCTGATCGCGTTGACCATTGGCCGCCGCTTCAAGGGCACCATGTCCAACGACGACATCGCCTTCTGGCTCATCTCGCAGCGCATGTTGCCGCCGGTAGCGGTCATCGTCCCCATCTACATCCTCTTCCAGCAGTTCAGCCTGCTCAACACCTATTACGCGCTGATCATCACTTACACAGCGGTGAATCTGCCGCTGGTGATCTGGTTCATGCGCGACTATTTCAAGAGCATCCCCCTTGAACTGGAGGAGAGCGCCTTCATTGATGGGGCCTCGCGCTATCAGGTGCTCTACAGAGTGGTCTTGCCCCTCTCGGCTCCGGGCCTGGTGGCGACGTTCCTGATCGTGCTGATCTTCGCCTGGAACGAGTACACACTGGGGCTGTTCCTGTCCGGCGCGGACACGCAGACGCTGCCGGTGCTGGTCGTCGCGCAGAACGCCACGCGCGGGCCGCAGTGGTGGAATATCTCCGTGCTGGTGTTGCTGATGATCGCGCCGGTGTTCGTGCTGGCGATCGTGCTGGAACGCTATATCGCCAGGGGCATCCTGATCGGCGCGGTCAAAGGTTGATCGCGGCCAGCAGGTACTCCGCCAGAGCGAGGCTGCTGCCGTTCACCACAGCGGGCGGATGATCACAAAGAGCAGCGCGCCCAGCGCCGCTGCCGCCGGAATGGTGAGGAACCACGAGACGACGATGTTGTTCACTACACCCCAGCGGACCTTCTGCACCCGTTCGGCACTGCCCGCGCCCACAATCGCCGAGCTGACCACATGGGTTGTGCTGACCGGCCCGCCCAGCAACGCCGCGCCCAAGATCACCAGGCTGGAGGCCGTCTGCGCGCTGAAACCGTGAATGGGGCGCACCCGGTAAAACTTCGCTCCCAGCGTGCGGATCAGGCTCCAGCCGCCCAACAGCGTGCCCAGGCCAATGGCTGCTGCACTAAGCAGGATTACCCAGGTGGGCACGTAGAAGTGGCTCAGCGAGCCTGTGGCCACCAGCCCCAGGGTGATGACGCCCATCGTCTTCTGGGCATCGTTGGTGCCGTGCGAGAGCGCCAGCGTGGCCGCGGTGAGGATTTGCCCCCGCTGAAACCAGATATTGACGCGCGGGGAGGCTCCCCTGGCCAGGAACAGGCAGGTCTTGATAATCCAGTACCCGGCGAGCATACCCAGGATGGGCGACAGGAACAGCGCCAACAGCACCTTGAGCAGGCCGTTGACCAGGATCGCGCCCGTCCCATAGCCCGCCAGCACCGGCCCCACCATCCCGCCGATCAGGGCGTGCGAGGTGCTGGAGGGGATGCCCAGCTTGAGCGTGATGATGTTCCACAGGATCGCCGCCAACAGCGCGGCGTAGACCACTGGCAGGGTCACGGCGCGCTCTGCTACCACTTCGTGACCGATGGTTTCGGCCACCGCCACGCCGAAGAGCAGCGGGCCGACAGCGTTGGCGATGGCCGCCATCCACAGTGCCAGGCGGGGACGCATGGCGCGGGTGGAGATCACCGTCGCCACGACGTTCGAGGAGTCGTGCAAGCCGTTGTAGAACCCAAACACTAACGCAATGACTATCAGCACCAAAGCTTCCACAGACAGCGAGGGCATGAGTAGAAATCCTTTTGGCAATGGGTTTTCAGGGCGCCAATGGCGTCTGTGTTGGAGCGAACACTCCGCCTGAAATCCGCCCTATCACCGACAACAAACTTCCGAAGCCTGCGAGACTCCGGAAGTCTCGTCCCACCAGGTCTTTGCCCGACGCGCGACCAGGGGTACCTTATGCCTCCCCCGGACCAATTCGCCCTGGCGCAAACGCCGGAAAAAGGTTAAGATTATTTTACTGTAGTAAAGAGAATTTAACCAATACCCGTCCAGATGAGGATACGTAGCCCATGATTGACCGCATCATCCGCCTTTTCAAGAGCATTCCGCAGCGCCTCAGCGAGCGCTTTCGGCGTCGCCCCGATCACTTTTTGCTGCGCCTGCGCGAACAATGCGATCTGGGCATTGAGGCCACGCTGGCTCTCATTGACTACATGACCAAACCCAACAAGAAGAACGCGCAGCGCGTCCGCCAACTGGAAAAAGCGGGTGATGAGGTGCGCCGTATCCTGGTGGACGAACTCAACCGTACGTTTGTGACGCCCATAGACCGCGAGGACATTCACGCCCTTTCGCGCGCCGTGGACGATATCCTGGACGACACCTGGTTCACCATCAATGAGATGGACATCCTGGAAGTGGAGCCGAACCTGCACCTGCAGGAAATGGCGCAGCGCCTGAGTCAGGGCGCAGAAGAAATCAAGATGGCTATCGAGCGGCTCAGCGACCATCCAGGAGTCGCCAGCACGCACGCCATCCGCGCCAAGGCCGTGCGCAACGACATGGAGACGCTCTATGCCAAGGCGCTGGCCGACCTGTTCCGCAAACCCAAAGACCTGGATAACGTGATCGTCATGCTTAAACTGCGCGAAATCTACCGGCACCTGTTCCATGCCGGTGGACGTATCGGCGACGCCGCCGATACCATTGACGACATCATCGTCAAGTTCTATTAGCCCCGACAAAGCGCACCGGCTGGCGAGACCCTCTGCCAGCCGGCGTTGTTCTTCCTGGTGCCCCCGGACGGATTTGAACCGCCGACGCCAGGTTTAGGAAACCTGCGCTCTATCCTCTGAGCTACGGGGGCGTCGCGAGTAGTTTACCACGCCCAGGGTGGTTTTCAAGGCTGTAGATGAAGGAGGGCGCGGGCAGAATCAGAAGGCCAGGGCTGCTACACCCTGGCCTGTTCGCGCTATGCAGTTGTCAGCCCAGACTAGCTCAGGTAATCCCGCAGATTGTGCGCCAGGCGCGGATGACGCAGCCGTCGCAGCGCCTCTTTTTCAAGCTGACGAATGCGCTCGCGGCTGAGGCCGAACTTGTTGGCGATCTCCTCCAGCGTGTGCGGCTCGCCACCCCCCAGCCCGAAGCGCAGGCGCAGGATATGACTCTGGCGCGGCGTCAGCTCGCTGAGCACCTCTTCGATCGTCTCCTGGAGCAGGTGCTGCGTGGCTGCCTCGACGGGGCTGGGCGAGTCCTGGTCTTCGATGAAGTCGCCGAACTCGCTATCGCCGTCGTCGCCGACCGGTCGCTCCAGGGCGATGGCGTGCTGACTGGCGTCCATCATGCCTCGCACGCTCTCCGGCGGCAGCGCCATGGCCTGGGCGATCTCTTCTGGCGTGGGGCGATGGCCCAGCGTCTGTTCGAGCACCTGCGCCGTGCGGTACATCTGACGGATACGCTCGGTCATGTGCAGCGGGATGCGGATGGTGCGCGTCTTCTGCGCCAGAGCGCGGGTGATCGCCTGACGAATCCACCACGTGGCGTAGGTGCTGAAGCGGTTGCCGCGCTTGTAGTCATACTTGTCTACGGCGCGCATCAACCCCACGTTGCCTTCCTGGATCAGGTCTGGGAAAGGCAAGCCCTGGCCCATGTAGCGCTTGGCGATGCTGACCACCAGGCGGGTGTTGGCCCGGCCCAGGTGTTCGCGCGCCGCCTGACCATCCTCGACCAGGCGTTGCAATTCCTCGCGCTCCTCCGCCGAGAGATTCGGCTCGCTGCGCAGACGTTCCGCGGCGTTACGCCCCGCTTCAATGCGCTTGGCCAGTTCAATTTCTTCTTCGGCGGTGAGCAGAGGTTCCTGGGCCATCTGGCGGAAGTACAACCCCACCGGGTCGTCCGCCGAGACAGCGTTGATGTCGCCTACGCCAGGGTCATGAGAGACTTCTGCGGGGTGAAACTCTTCGTCTGGGTCGTCTAGCTCGTCGTGCGATTCCACTTCGTGCTGACGAAGCTCGATGCCCAGTTCATCCAGCTCGTCGAGCACTGCTTCTATGGCATTGACGTCGTCGCTATCCTCATCCAGTAGCTCCAATACATCCTCGAACGTGACATAGCCCTGCTGATCTGCGCGGTTCATCAGTTCCTGAATCACGTGAGTCCCGATGCCTCCTGGGGTCTTGCTGATTGGATCACGGTATTCTGTCTGACGACTTGGCTCATCAAACATGGGGCACCGTATCAGCGATAAGATTAGGAGCACGTCACTAGATTATAGCATGAAATGGATCGGGGTGGAAGGGGGTTGACTTTACAGCCGCAGAACCTTTAGTGTACCGCTATGAGCGGGAATTGGCGAAAAATCGTTGCTGCCGGGGCGCATTCGCATCTTGGGGTGGTGATTTTGAACCGCTGATACGCGGACGGCACAGAGGGGGAAGACAAACCCAAAGATCTGTGCCTTTTCTGCGTGCTCTGTGGTGAATTCTACCCCCCAAATCCGAATGCACCTCCGGACTTCTGTACGCGGGCGCTACCCTGTCGGCGGGCACCTATGCTATAGTCCCCTGGCGGAAACCTGTGGCAAGGAAATCTAATGTGAGTCGAAAGTCCGGAGAGACCCCCAATCCCTGGCAACGTGCTGCCAGCACCCTGGCCCTGCTCATCGGCTCGGCGCTGCCGGTGATAATCGCCATCGTGTTGGTCGCTTCTACCAACGAGGGAGACAACCCCCTCAGCCGCATCCCCGATTACGACGATCCGCTGGTGGAAACACTCAGCCTGTCGCTGGAAAGCAACGAGCTGGTGCAGACGCAGTATCGCTATTATGGGCGCGTGCGGCTGGTCTTCGAGGGGAGTGGCTTTCTGGCCGACGGGGCGGGGATTGACGCTTTCTATCGTTTTGACCCGGCGGGGACGGACGCGCCCGCCCTGACCTCTACCCTGGCCATAGACGACACCCCCGCCCTGGAAGCGTTAAATCTGAGCGCCGAGCCGCCCGCCTACGCTGACGATCATCTCTACAGCGCCATCTACGATCTGCGCGGTGAGTATCGGCGCTTGCGCTTCAGCGCATTGACCGGCGGGCCGGGGAGCAGCGGGGTGTTCACCATCACCGTCGTACAGCTTCGCTGAGAGAGCGGTTGACAGCCCTTTGTGTGTCATCTCTTCTCCCCGCCAGCCTTAGCTTCCCCACCCTCTGACAACTGATCACTGAAAACCAATCACTGCTCCCCCAACGCCCGCTCATAGAAACGGAAACGCTTGTAGATGAGGCCGTTGAACATCTCGCACAGGCGGTGCATCGGCTCGTTGGTCTCCAGCACCCAGCCGCCATCTGCCGCTTCCCAACCGGCCTGCGGCGCGAAGGTTAGCGCCCGTTCGTACAGGTCGGCGAACATGGCCGCTTCGACCCCGATCCCGCGGAACTCCGCCCGCACGCCCATCAGCGGAATGCGAATGCGGTTGATCTTGGGGCGGATCTTCCAGTGCCACAGCAATTGCAGCTTGGTCAGCAGTTCCGGCTTGCCGGGGCGCGGGTAAGCGATCCGCAATATCTGATTCATGTCTGGCAAGCCCAGCAAGAAACCCGCCGGTTGTCCCTTCACCTCGGCGAAAACAGCGATGCGCTGATCGTAGAATGTGCCCAGGTTGGCCACCAGATCGTCCAGTTCGGCATCAGAGAAGGGCACAAACCCCCAGTTCTTCTCCCAGGCTTGATTGTAAATGTCTTTGAGGATGGCGAATTCCTGCTTCAGGTGGCGCTGATCGGGCGGGCGGACGACGATGCCGCGCCGTTCGTTGTTCTTGCGCACCACGCGCAACATCTTCTGCACCTTTTCGGAGACCTGCGCCGCTTCCAGTGTGAAGTAGTAGCTGGAGATGTCCATCACCTTGCCGAAGCCCGCTTCCTCGATCAGGCGGGCGTAGTAAGGCGGATTGTAGGGATAGAGCACCAGCGGCGGATCGTCGAAGCCCTCCACCAGCACGCCGCATTCCTCGTTGGTGGAAAATGTCGCCGGGCCGCGCAGGGCCGTCGCCCCCTTCGCCCCCACGTAATCTGCCGCCGTCTTCAGCAAGGCATTGGCGACTTCCTGATCGTCGTAGACCTCGAAGGCCCCGAAGAAGCCGAGCTTCTCCCCGTGAAACTCGTTATGCCGGTGATTGATGAACGCTGCCACGGTGCCCACTGGCTGACCGCCGCGCCAGGCAATGAAGTATTCCCCTTCCAGGTGCTGCCAGGTGGGGTTCCTGTGCCGGTCGAACTTATGGCGCTGCATGGAAAGCAGCGGCGGTACCCAGCAGGGGTCGTCTTTGTAAAGCGTCCAGGGGAAGGTGATCAGCGTTTCCAGCTCGGCCTTGCTGCGCACCGGGCGTACTTCGATAGGAAGGCTCATGCCTGTGTTTCTCCCTCTGTGGCAGATGTCAGCGCGCGCTCGTACCAGCGCCAGCGCTTATACGCGCGCCCGTTCATAGACTCCACCAGACGGCTCATGGGCGTGTTGGTCTCCAGCACCCAGCCGCCGTCGGCGTTGTGTATGCCCAGCTCCGCACCCCGCTGATAAGCGCTCATGAACATCGCCGCCTCGACGCCGATGCCCCGATACCCCTCTTCCACACCCATCAACATGATGCGCACACGGGTGATCTTGGAGCGAATCTTCCAGTGCCACAGCAATTGCAGCAGGCTGATGAACTCCGGTTTGCCGGGGCGCGGGTAGGCGCGATGCAACGCCTGATTCATATCTGGCAGGGCCAGCAGAAAGGCCACGGGTCGCCCGTCTACTTCGGCGAAGAAGCCCATGCGCGGGTCGAAGAACTGACCGATGTCGTGCACCATCTCGTCCAGTTCGCGCTCGGAAAAGGGCACGAAACCCCAGTTGCGGCTCCAGGCGCGGTTGTAGATGTCTTTGAGCAGGACGAATTCTTCAGCAAGGCGCGTCCGGTCTACCGGGCGCACAGTGATACCGCGCCGGGCGTTGTTCTGCTCGGTGATGCGGAAGAGCTTTTCCAGCTTGGGCGACTGACTGGCCGCTTCGAAGGTGATGTGATAGGCCAGCAGGTCTATCACCTTGGCGAAGCCAGGCGTTGCCTCGATCAGGCGCTGGTAGTAGGGGGGATTGTAGGAGTACATCAGCACCGGCGGGTCGTCGAAACCTTCGATCAGCACGCCGCACTCGGCGTTGGTGGAAAAGCTGGCCGGGCCGCGCAGGGCCGTCGCGCCCTTTCCCGCCACATAATCCGCTGCTGTCTCCAGGAGGGCGCGCACAGCTTCGGCGTCGTCGAGCACCTCGAACATGCCGAAGAAGCCGATGTTCTCGTTCCAGTATTCATTGTGCCGGTGATTGATGAAAGCGGCGATGGTTCCCACCGGCTGTCCGTCGCGCCAGGCGACGAAGTAGTCGCCCTCCATATATTCCCAGGCGGCCCCTTTTGTCTTGTCGAGCTTGTGCCGTTGCATGGAAAGCAGCGGCGGCACCCAGTACGGATCGCCGCGATAGACGATCCACGGAAACGTGAGAAACGCCTGGAAGTCGGCTTTGCTTTCGACCCGGCGCACGGACAACGCAGCGGCCATGCTACCCTCCCCCTCTGTACGGGTTCGCCGTCGGTCTGACGCTCGATCTTACTGCGCGGACTGGCGCGGGCAAAAAGTGCCTTGTGTGCTTCGTCCAAATCCGCCTGACGATGGCGATTTTCCTGAGGTCCGGACGTAAATGGTTGACCGGGACCGTGAAAGCCTCACCGATAGCCCCTCACCCTAAGTCCCTCTCCCTCAAGGGGAGAGGGATTTGTTCCCCTCTCCCCGCGACGCAGTTGCGTCGCAGTGGGAGAGGGGGCAGGGGGTGAGGGG
>DAOTZZ010000033.1:0-3914 GCA_034433965.1 Anaerolineae bacterium | reverse complement strand
CTATAACACGCATGGCACGGATACGTTGTTCTGCGGTGAGCAGGGGGTGCATTCGCTTTTTTGGCAGGCTTCGGAGATCGTTTGAAAACCTCACCCTCCGGCCCCCTCTCCATACACGGAGAGAGGGAGTAAGCATCTTGTTAAGTCCCCTCTCCGCGTGTGGAGAGAGGGATTTAGGGGTGAGGTAGACTGGCGGAATTCGCAAAGTCTTCCTGAGATCACTTCTGTGCTGAGTGCTTGCCCCCAAATCCGAATGCACCTGTGTTTGTCGGGGACGTGCAAATTCGGTGACAGGGCGCGGCTGCCCGTCCCCGCGCCCGGTGACGCTGTTGCGAGGGCTGAGGGCAACGGGCCTCTCACAACAGGATGCGGTCTACCGCGGCGGCCAGTTGAGCCAGGTTGCGCACCTGATAGAGTTCATTGCAGTGCGGCGCGTAGGCCAGCATGTCGCTGTCGCCAGTGCCCCACTGCGCCGGATACTCCGGATTCAGCCAGATCAGGCGGCGAGCGCGGCGACTCAGGCGGCTGAAGGTGTCCAGCGCGGGGTCGTTGTAGTTGTTGCGCCCGTCACCCAACACGATCAGCGTGGTGCGATGGTCTACTGTGTCCAGGTAGCGCGCCTCGAACTGCCGCAGGCAGGCTCCCAGGTCGGTGTTGTAGTAGCCGGGCGGGAGTTTGGTCAACACCACGGTGACCGCCTGATCGATGGGGTGCGCGACCAGGTCGGGCGTCACGTCTTCCAGGTGATCAATGTAGGCGAAGCTGCGCGTCTTCTGCACCTGATCCTGCACCTCGTAGAGCAGGCGCAGGAAGAATTCGGCGACCGGCCTCATGGAGGTGCTCACGTCGAGCAAGACGACCAGTTTGGGCTTAAGGCGGCGCTGACGGAAACGCATCTCGAAGGGGACGCCGCTGTAGCGCAGGTTGGCGCGCAGGGTCGCTTTGGGATCGAGCTTGCCCTGCTTGCCCCGTTTCTGGCGCAGGGCGGCCCGTGTGCGCAGGCGGGCGGCCAGACGACGCACCTGCTCGCGCAACTGTTCCATTTCGGCGGGCGACAGGCTGCTGAAGGAGCGTTCGAGCAAGTCCTGGCGCGGGGGGCGACGTTCCAGACGGCGATCTTCCAGGCGCTGACCGGCGAAGTCGGCCAGTTGCTGTTGCAGGCGGGCCTGGTTTTCGGCGACCTGCTGACGCAATTGCTCGATGGTCTGCGGGTCCATGCCCGCCTCGGCCAGCATTTCCCACAGTTGCTCCAGCAACTCCTGGAGTTGTGCCCAGTCCAGCAGCGCCAGCAACCGCCGCGCGGCGCGTTGCGCCTGACCGGGCGACTGCGGCGAGAGCTGATCCAGCCCGGCCTGCTCGGCCAGCGCCTCCAGGTCTTCCTGCGAGGGCTGCTGACCGTTGAGCAGCCATTGCAACAGGCGTTGCAGGTCGCGGGCCAGTTCGCGCAACAGTTCCTGCAATGCCTGCTGCAACTGCTGTTGCTGCTCCGGCGACAGGCCGCTTTGCGGGTCGAGCAGCGGCGGCGCAAACGCGCCAAAGTAACGCTCGAACAACTCCTCGAAGGTGGGGAAGGACTCCGCGTCTTTGATCAGGGTCGAGCGCAGGCTCAGGCGGAAGGTGTCGCGGTCGCGCACACCGAGTTGCTCGATGGCCCGCCAGGCGTCTTGACTTTCGGCCAGGGAGACGCGCACGCCCGCCGCCCGCAGCGCCGCGATGAACCTAGCGATACGGTCTTCCATTGCCACTGCCTCCTTCGCTGCGCCGCAACATCCGGCGCGCCCGCTCGACATCCGCTTCGTACTTCAGCAGCACGGTGAGCGTGTTATCCAGCACGTCGGGGTCGAGCGATTGTGCGTTGAGGGCCACCAGCGCGCGCGCCCAGTCGAGCGTCTCGCTGACGCTGGGGTTTTTCTTCAGGTCGAGCCGCCGCAAGGACTGCACCACTTCCACCGCCTGTTGCGCCAGGCGGGGGGCCAGCTCCGGCACTTTCAGCCGGACGATCTGCAGTTCCTGCGCTGTGTCGGGATAGTCAATGTAGAGATACAGGCAGCGCCGCTTGAGCGCTTCGCTCAGTTCACGGGTGTTGTTGCTGGTGAGGAAGACCGCCGGGTGCTGCCGCGCGACAATCGTGCCGATCTCCGGAATGCTCACCTGAAAGTCGCTGAGCACCTCCAGCAAAAAGGCTTCGAATTCGGCATCGGCCCGGTCAATTTCGTCAATCAGCAGGGCGGTAGGGTGCTCGTTCTGGATCGCGCGCAGCAGCGGACGCGGCAACAGGAACCGGTCGGAAAAGAAGACGTCTTCCTCGCGGGCCAGGCGGTCGGCGGCCTCGGTCAGCGACCCGGCGTCGGCCAGCAGATCGGCCAGCTTGTCGCGCAGCAACTGCGTATAGAGCATCTGCTTGGCGTATTCCCACTCATAAAGCGCCTTGCTCTCGTCCAGCCCCTCGTAGCATTGCAGGCGCACCAGCTCGCGCCCGCTGGCGGCGGCCCACGCCTTGCTCAGTTCGGTCTTGCCGACACCGGCAGGGCCTTCGGCCAGGATGGGCTTGCCCAGCTTTTCGGCCAGAAAGACGACAGTGGCGATCTCGTCGTTGGCGATGTACTGCTGTCCCGCGAGCGCCTGACGGACTTCCTCAACTGTGGCGAACATGCTGTATTGTCCCTTCTCTGCCAGCTTGTCCTCTGTGCTAACAAGGCCGCGTGCACCCTTTCAATATTTTACGATATTATTGTGATTTATATCAATTAAGCGTCTGATGAGAATAAGGACAGGCGGGGCGAGAGCATGTCCCCCCCGCCCCTGCCCAACTGTGCTTTCTGGGGTCAGCGCGGCAATGCCCGCCGTGCCGACGATCTAAACTGCCACGCGCGGGTACATCTTCGCGCCGATCAGGAGCAGCCCGCCGCTCACCAGCACCAGCACGCCGAAGTCCACCAGCAGACCGGTCGCGCTGCTCTGCCCGATCATCAGGGCGCGCAGCATGTCCACCTCATAGGACAGGGGGTTGATGCGCGCCAGCACCTTGAGCCAGCCCGGCATGATGTCAATCGGGTAAATCGCGTTGCTGGCGAAGAACAGCGGCATGGTCAGCACCTGCCCGATGCCCATGAAGCGCTCGCGGGTCTTGACCAGGCAGGCGATGATCAGCGAGAACGTCGAAAACAGGATCGCCCCCAGGATCACCGCTGTCAGCACGCCGAGCAGCGCCAGCGGGTGCAGGTTGAGGTCAACGCCGAGCAACAGCGCCAGCAGGTAGATGAAGATCGCCTGGGTCAGCGCCCGCACACCCGCCGAGAGCGCCTTGCCGAGCACCAGCGCCGTGCGCGGCGTGGGACTGGCCAGGAACTTGTGCACGATCCCCAGGTCGCGCTCCCAGATGATGGCAATGCCGCTGAAGATGGCGATGAACAGCACGCTTTGGGCCAGAATGCCAGGAGCCATGAAGTCGAGATAGGGCACGTCACCGGTGGGGATGGCCCGTGTGCGGGTGAAGACCTGCCCGAAGACCAGCAGCCACAGCGCCGGTTGCACCGCCCGCGTGATCAGCTCGGTGGGGTCGTGCCGTAGCTTGCGCGCCTCCAGCTCGGCGATGACCAGCGTCTTGCGCAGGAAGTTGACGAAAGTGTTCAGACCGGTCAGCGGGCGCAGCAGGCGTTGGCTAGCCAAGCCGCCGCGCGGTACGCCGTGCTCTTGCAGCGTCACGGTAAGTCCCTCCGGATTCCAAAGCACTGCCCGAATAGTGAATGAAGACATCGTCCAGTGTCGCGCCCTCTTTGCCCAGCGACGCTTTGAGGGCGGCGGGGGTGCCCATCGCCGCCACGTTGCCCAGGTGCATGATCGCCACGTGATCGCACAGCGCGTCGGCCTCTTCCATCAGGTGTGTGGTCAGGAAGATTGTCGTGCCGTAGTCC
>DAOTZZ010000032.1:0-9657 GCA_034433965.1 Anaerolineae bacterium | reverse complement strand
CCGCCCTCACCAGCGCTGGCGTGCCCGTGCTGACCGCCGCCACTGCCGACGCTCTGACGCGCGACGATGCCAGCGACACGGTGCTGCGCCTGCGCGCGCCGGAGCGCTATTACAGCGAGGCCCTGGCCACCTACGTGCTCGACGATCTGGGCCTGACTTCGCTGGCGCTGGTGCAGACCAACATTGAGTGGACAGAGGCGCTGCTGTTCTTCGAGCGGGCCATGCAGACGCGCGGCATTACCCCCGGCGCGCGCGTGCAATTGGCCGACTCGTCCAGCCTGCTGGCCGAATCGCGCGCCCTGCTCGACCTCAATCCGGAGGCCGTGGTGATGTGGGGAGCGCCGCGCGACGCCGCCAGCCTGCTCAGCCTGCTGCGCAAAGGGGGCTGGGCCGGGCAATTCGTCTACCGCGACGCCGAGGAAGCTGCCCGCGCCGGTTTCCTGTCCGACGCGCTGGCCGAAGGTGTGATTGGCGCGACCAACTGGTCGTATGCCTATCCGGGGCGCACATCGCGCATCTTCCTGGAAGACTATCTGCTCGCCTATGCAGAAGTGCCGGGAGGGCTGGCTGCGGCGGGCTATGATGCAGTGTGGGCGTTGCGCAGCGCGGTCATCGCCGCAGGCGTCGAGAAAGAAGCCCTGCGCGCCGCGTTGATGAGTCTGACGCCGCTGAACCTGGTCACGGGGACGCTGCGCCCCGCCGAACTGGGCGACGGTGACCTGATCCGCGTGGTGATGGTGTACCGGCTGGGCGCGGGTGGCGGCCCGACTGTCGTCGCCCGTTTCGACGATGGGCAGCGCGTCGCCATCGAGGAGAGCAGCGGTTAGTTCCCCGAACGAAAGAACCATTCACCACAGAGATCGCGGAGGGTACACAGATTCTCTCTGCTCTCTGTGGTGAAGTGTTTTCTCCTAACTATTCTGCTTCTTCGGAGACCTCTTCCGCGCTGTCGAGCACCTCGGCCAGCGCTTCCGGCGTGGTGACGGGCGCCGCGCAGACAAAATTCTCGCACACATAGGCGGCGGGCGCGCCGTCGCGCAGGGTACGCGTGCGCAACAACGGCGGCACGGCGTTCGTCTCAGCGTTGTGCGGTGAGAGCGCCACTACGGCCAGCGGACGATATTTCTGCCGCACCACGCGCAGCAATGCTTTGGTGCGCTCGTCCAACGGATCGCCGACGATGGCGATCTCTACCGGTCGGCGCAGCGCCATGTCCAGCCCGATCAGCATCTCCCCAAAGGCCAGCGGATACTCGGCCAGCATAGACCCCAGCGTATGGTACATGCTGAGCGCGGCTTCTTCGTAGCGCGTTTCTGCCGTGTAACCGGTGAGGCGCAACAGATCGTAGGCGATCATGGCGTTGCCGGACGGGGTAGCGTTGTCCTGTATGCTGCGCGGACGCACAATGAGCGCCTCGTGATCGTCACTGGTATCGTAGAAACCGCCATCTTCAGCGCGGAAATGCGCCAGCACCAGGTCGGCCAGGCGCTGCGCTTCAGCGAACCAGCGCTTGTCGAACGTCGTCTGATAGAGTTCGAGCAGGCCGTCAATGACGTGCGCGTAGTCTTCCAGGTAACCGTTGATCCTGGCCACGCCGTCCTTGTAAGTGCGCCACAGACGCCCATCCGGGCCGGTCATCTCGCCCAGCAAGAAGCGCGCGTTGGCGACCGCCGCTTCGACGTAGTCGGGCATGTCCAGCACGCGCCCGGCTTCGGCCAACGCCGCCAGCATCATGCCATTCCAGGCGGTGATGATCTTCTCGTCGCGGGCGGGCGGCACGCGATTCTTGCGCAACGTGAAAAGCACCGTGCGGGCCATGGAGACCGCCTCGCGCATCTGCTCGATGCTCAGGCCATGCCGCACTGCCACCCGCTCCAGCAAGTCGGCGGCGTGCAGGATATTCTTGCCCTCGAAGTTGCCCTCGTCCGTCACGCCCCAAAAGGCCAGCACGGCATCCACTGGCTCTACCACGCCGTCGAGCGCCGCGCGTATCTCCGCCGCCGTCCACACGTAGAATTTACCCTCTTCGCCCTCGGAATCGGCGTCTTGCGTGCTGTAGAAAGCGCCTTCTGGCGAAGTCATTTCGCGCAGCACATAGTCGAGCGTCTCTTCGGCGATCTCGCGCAAAAATGGATCGCCGCTGATCTGCCAGGCGTGCAGATAGACGCGGCTGAGCAGAGCATTGTCGTAGAGCATCTTCTCGAAGTGCGGCACCAGCCAACGCTCGTCCACGCTATAGCGATGAAAGCCGCCGCCAAGCTGATCGTACAGTCCGCCGCGCGCCATCTTGCGCAGGGTGAAGAGCACCACTTCGCGGGCCGGTTCGTGCCCCGTCGCGGCGTGATAGCGCAGCAGGAATTCCAGGTTGATCGGGTTGGGGAATTTGGGCGCACCGCGCGTCAGGCCGCCGTGCAGAGGATCAGTGCGGCGCAACATCTCCTGAGCAGCATCATCCAGAATGGCGGGCGTCAGCAATTCCGGCTCGCGGGTCAATCCCGCCGCCATCGCCCGGCTCAACTCCTCGGCGAGCGCGCGCCCGGCCCGCTCGACCTCACCCCGCTTCTTGCGCCACGTCTCGACCACGGCCTCCATCACCTGCCGGAAGCTGGGCATCCCATAACGGGGTTCCGGCGGAAAATACGTTCCGGCGTGAAAAGGATAACCGTCCGGCGTCAGGAAGACAGTCATCGGCCAGCCGCCGTTGCCGCGATTGAAGAGCAGCGTGGCCTGCATGTAGATGTCGTCCACGTCAGGGCGCTCTTCGCGGTCTACCTTGATGTTGATGAAGTGCTCGTTCATGTAGGCCGCGGTCTGTTCGTCTTCGAAGCTCTCGCGCTCCATCACATGGCACCAGTGACAGGCGGCATAGCCGATGCTGAGCAGGATCGGCTTGTCCTGCTCCTTCGCCGCGGCGAACGCTTCCTCGCCCCAGGGATACCAGTCCACCGGATTGTCGGCGTGCTGGCGCAGGTACGGGCTGGTTTCGTGTTGCAAACGATTGGGCATGGGCCGTCTCCTGAGGGATTGTCAGCGATCAGTCTTCAACCCCCGCCGACTGACCGCCGAAAACGGTTGCGGCTCTCTACCGATTATAAGAACAGCGCGCCGGAAGCTCCAACAGCCGCCGGCGCGCCGCATGTTGACAGAACGTTGCGCTAGCTCACCAGCCGCGCGTCCAACTCAACGGGCACAGCCGCCAGTGCCTGCGAGACGGGGCAACCATTCTTGGCCGCTTCGGCTTGCTCCTGGAAGGTCTTTTCGTCCAGCCCCGGCACTTTGGCTTCCATGTGCAGCACAATGCGCGTGATTTTGAAACCGCCGTCCACCTTTTCCAGGTGTACATCGGCGGTTGTGCGCACGTATTCGGGGGTGAAACCGGCGCGTCCCAGGTTGCCGCTGAAGGCCATGGAGAAACAACCGGCGTGCGCTGCGCCGATCAACTCTTCGGGGTTGGTGCCAGGCGCTTCTTCAAAACGAGTACTGAAGGAATAGGCTCCCTCAAACGCGCCGCTGCCAAGCCGCATAGTGCCCTTGCCCTCGCGCAGCGAGCCTTCCCACACCGCCGATGCCTTGCGAATCGCCATCGTTCGTTTTCCTCCTGAATTTCTTTGCGGTTCACACACTGGCGATCTTAGCAAAAAGGGAGGCAGGTGACACACAAACGCGGGGCGCAGCCGCAGACTGCCGGTTGCGCCCCATACATCGTCCACGAGGTCAGCGCGGCGGCCTGATCCGCACCCGCACGTGCTTCACTTCCAGGTAAGCATCCATGCCCGGCGCACCCAGTTCGCGCCCGATGCCGCTCATCTTCATGCCGCCGAACGGCCCGCGTATGTCGGTGATGTCGTTGACGTTGATGCCCACCCCGCCCGCGCGAATGTGCTTCGCCGCGTAGAACGCCTTGTCCAGATCGGAGGTGTAGACATAAGCCGCCAGGCCATAGGGCGAATCGTTGGCCATGCGCACGCCTTCTTCCAGCGTGTCGAAGACGGCGATCGGCGCGACCGGCCCGAACGTCTCCTCGCGCATCACGCGCATGTCGCGGGTCACGCCGGTCAACACCGTAGGCAGATAGAAGAAACCGCGCGCGTATTGTGGCCCGTCGGGCGCTCGTCCGCCGGTGAGCACGGTCGCGCCGCGCTCGACGGCGTCCGTCACATGCTGGCGCACCGTCTCCAGCCCGGCCTGATTGATCAGCGGCCCCATGTCGGCGTCCGGCTCGGCGATTCCGTCGGCAGTGACGCGCAGGCGGCTCGCCGCGTCGGCGAAACGCGCGACGAACTCGTCGTAGCGGGCGCGGTGCACGTAGATGCGGTTGACGCTGATGCAGATTTGCCCCGTATGCGAGAAGGCGCGGCGCAGCGCCTCCGGCACGGCGATGTCCAGATCGGCGTCATCGCAGACCACAAAGGGGGCGCTGCCGCCCAGTTCCAGCGTGACATGTTTGAGTTGCCGGGCGGCTTGCTCGGCGATCCACAGGCCGGTCGCCGTAGAGCCGGTGAAGGCGATCTTGCGGCTGATGGGGTTGGTGACCAGTTCCGCGCCCACCGTACGCCCCGGCCCGGTGACGATGTTGAGCACGCCGGGCGGGATACCCGCCTCCACGAAGGAACGCACAAAGAGCGTGGCCGCCAGGGGCGCTTCGCTGGGCGGTTTGATCACGAAGGTGCAGCCGGCGGCCAGCCCCGGCCCCAACTTCCAGGCCAGCAGGTCAACGGGGAAGTTCCACGGGGTGATCGCCGCCACCACACCCAGCGGCTGCTTGAGCACGAAGCTATGCGTCGGGCCGAGGTCACCGGCGAAGTGCGTCCCTTCCAGCCGCCGCCCCTCTTCGGCATAGAAGTCAATCACGTCGGCGCTGTAGGCGCATTCCTTGCGCGAGTCGTTGAGCGGCTTGCCATGCTCCAGCGTCAACAGGCGTGCCGCCTCTTCCAGACGCCCCCGGAAAATCTCCATCGCGCGGTGCATGATGCGCGCCCGCTCGCGCGCGCTCATGCCCGCCCAGACAGGGAAAGCCCGCTCGGCGGCTTCCAGCGCGGCCTGCACGTCGGCGACCGTCGCCTGCGAGATGGTCTGCACCACCTCGCCCGTCGCCGGGTTCGTCACGTCGAGCGTCGCGCCATCGGCACTCGCCCGCCATTGCCCATCAATCAACAGTGTCTCCGCCATGCTCACAATGTCTCTCCGAACTTCACCAAACCATCGAGAGCCGCGCGCACCAGGCGATCGTCCAGGTCGGTCCGCACGTCCGCCGCCAGGTGCTTGTGTGGCTCGGCCTGCACGGTCACCAGGCACATCGCGCCGGTCGCCAGACCCAGCACCGTCCCCGCCACAAAGATCAGGGAAGTTTCCATATCCAGGCTGAGGATACCGGCCCGCTGTGCCTCAGAGAGATCGAGCTTCCCCGCGCCAATCAGCGACGGGGCCATGTCCGGATAGAAAGCGTCATAGGTCGCCGTCGGCCCCAACCGCACATCCAGGCGGGCAGCCCGCCCGGCCTCGGCCAGGCAATGCGTCAACGACCAGTCGGGAATGGCCGGATAGGCCAGCGGCAGATAGCGGGCCGACGTACCCTCGAAACGCGCCGCCCCCGTCGCCACCACCACCGACCCCAGCGGGGCGCTCACGCCCATCATCGTGCCGATGCGCACGACCGCCCGTGCGCCCAGGTCGGCCAGCTCGTGCAGAGCGATCGCCGTGGACGGCGCGCCGATGCCGCCGGAGACCACCGTCACCGGCACGCCGCGGTGCTTGCCCGTCGCCACAGCAAACTCGCGGTTATGGCGTACATGGTACACGCCGTCCAAGAGCGCTGCCACGCGGTCCACCCGCGCCGGATCGCCGGAGATGAGCACCAGTGGGGCCACGTCGCCGGGCCTGCAGCGCAGATACAGACTCTCGCCTTCTCCTGCCCCTGAATCACTCATATAATTTCCCCCTCAAAAACGCCAAAATGCTCTCTGTACCGCGCCAGCGCGCCCGCCCAGTCAGGCAGGTTCGTCTGGCAGCCCACTTCCTCCAGCACAAACGACGCCAGCACTGCGCCCAATTGCGCCGCCACCACAGGCGACGCGCCGCGCAGCAGCCCGGCGATGAACCCCGCGGCGAAAGCATCGCCCGCGCCGGTCGGGTCTACCAGGCGGGCGGGCGGCACGGCGGGCACGGTCGTTGCGCCGTCGTGTGTGATGACTCGCACACCCTGCGCCCCCTGCGTGATCACCAGAGCGCGGGTGTTGGCTCCCAGGAGCGCTCCCAATTCCGCTGCGTCCGCAGCCTGTAGCACCACTTCCGCCTCGATGTGATTCATCAACACATAGGCGCTTGCGCCCAAGAAACGCCGCACCAGCGCCGGCGGATAGGCGAATACGTCCGGTTTCAGCCCCCACACCAGCGGCACGCCCGCCGCACAAACCCGCTCGACGAACTGCGCGTTGTAGGCGGCCTGTCCCACTGTCACCAGGGCCAGGCGGTAACGCTCTACGCCGTGCAACGTCAGCGTTCCTGCCCAGGCGTCCGCCGCGCCAGGGAAGAAGAAGTTCTGATACTGCCCGTCCGGATTCAGAAACAGGTAGCTGTGCGAGGAACGCTGCCCCGCCAGCACCTGTACGTTATGCACGTCAATGCCCAGTGCCGCCAGATGCTGCACATAAGCCAGCCCGTCGGCGTCGTCGCCAAGCACCAGCGCCGCCCCCACCCGAAAGCCCAGGCGGGCCAGCGCCACGCCCGTATTGATCCCACATCCGCCATAGGTGACGCGGTCGGGCAGATCGAGCAGGTGCGCCGTCTCGCCAACGGCGGGGCTATGCGACACGCGGGCAATGTGATCCAGGCTGGGATAACCCGTGACCAGCACGTCCATGCCCTCAGGCCTCCGTCTGCAGCAGCGCCAGCGCTTCCTCGGTGCTCACGACCCGCCCCAGATACTTGTCGATGTCCTCCAGATTCGCCTCCTGCAGATGCAGTTTATCGGTGGAGACACACTCGCGCGGCACGATCACGCGGTAATTGCGCTGGAAGGCGTCGGTGGCCGTAGCGCGGATACACACATTGGTCTTGGTGCCCACCAGAAAGACGGTGTCAATGCGGTTATCGCGCAGGATCAGGTCGAGATCGGTGCCCACGAAGGCGCTATAACGCCGCTTGGGGATCACGTAGTCTTCCGGTTGCGGAGTCAGGGGGGGGGCCAGCTCGACGCCGGGCGTGCCCGCCGTGCAGTGATCGCGCACGTTCTGCAGTTCCCAGTCGGGTTTGCCGGGCCGGTGCTGATCGATCACCCAGATGATCAGCGCCCCTGCCGTCCGCGCCGCCTGTACAAAAGCGTCAATACGCGGCACGATGACCGCTGCTTCCGGATGCGGCACTTTGCCCGCCGGATCGGTGAAATCTTTGACGACATCAATGACGAGTACGGCGTATCGGCTCATGCTTTGTCTCCTGCGGATGATGAGTCTTGAGTCAGGAGTGGAGAGTCAAGAGTGTTAGACTGAGATCCGGACGTAAATGCTTGACTAGGACTGTGAAAACCTCACCGATATCCCCTCACCCTATTTCCCTCAGCCCTCAAAGAGGAGAGGGACTGCTGCCGCTTTTCCCCTCTCCCCGCGACGCAGTCGCAGTGGGAGAGGGAGCAGGGGGTGAGGGGCAGCCTCAAACGTCCGGAGCACAGTGTTAGAGAGCGCCTCAACTCCCCCTGGGCCGGTTTGGAAACCCGCCCCATTCGTTACCCTGCTCTCCTGACTCTCGACTCGATCACCATCCCTTGCGCCATTCCTTGCGCACGCTGATCACCACCAAGGCCAGCACCACCATCACATAGGGCAACATCTGCAGGAACTCGTTGGGGACGCTGGTCTTTTGCAGTTGCAGCCGGAACTGCAACGCCTCGAAGAACCCGAACAACAGGCAGGCCAGCGCCGTCCAGCCGGGCCGCGCCGCCGCGAAGTACACCGCCGCCAGCGCGATGAAACCGCGATCGTTGGTCATCTTCTCGCGGAAGAGCGGCAGGTCGCCCAGCGAGAGGTGCGCCCCTGCCAGCCCACACAGCGCCCCGCCCAGGATCAGCGCCAGGTATTGCATCCGCCGGACGGAAATGCCCGCCGTGCGCGCGGCCTCAGCGTGCTCGCCTACGGCGCGAATATGCCCGCCGACCACCGTCCGATAGAGGAAGATCGCGGTCAGCGGCACCAGCACCCACGACACATACACCAGCGGCGAATGACCGGAGACGATACGACCCAGCGTGGGGATGTCTTCGATCAGCGGCAACTGCACAACCGGCAGCTTCTGCAACCCCTGCGGGGCCAGGGTCCCGCTCTGGTCGTAGAGGATGTCCATCAGGTAGGCCGTGCCGCCCGTCGCCAGGAAATTGAGCGCCAGGCCGGAGACGATCAGGTTGGCCCGCAACGTGATAACTGCCAGGGCGAACAGTGCGCCCAGGGCCGCCCCGATCAGGGTTGCCCCCAGCACGCCCAGCCAGGTTGACCCCGCTTCGTAGCCGATCACCACGCCCGCGAAGGCCCCGCCGAGCATCATCCCCTCCAGCGCGATGTTGATCAGCCCTACCTGGTAGCTCAGCAGCCCGGCCATGCCCACCATCAGCAGCGGCGTCGAGATGCGCAGTGTCGCCGCAGCCAGATTGACCCAGTCCATACCGCCCTCTCCTACGCCGCCGGAGCTGCGACTGGCTCGTGCGGCTCGGCTGCGCGCCGTCGCCGGGCCAGGAAGTCCAGGTTGAGATCAACGGCCACAAAGAAGATGATCAACGCCTGCACCACGTCCACCAGGTCAATGGGTACGTCGGTGAAAAGCTCGATGGTCGTGCCGCCGCTCCGCAATGCTCCGAACAGCAGCGCGCCGATCAGCACGCCGACCGGTGAATTACGCGCCAGCAGCGCGATGGTCAGCCCGTCGAAGCCGAAGCCGCGCGAGAAGCGCGCCGTGAAGTTGTAGTGCACGCCCAACACCTGGCCCGCGCCGGCCAACCCGCCGAGCGCTCCGCTGAGGAACATCACCTGCAGGATGGTGGCACCGACCAGCACGCCCGACCAGCGGGCGAAGAGCGGGTTGTCGCCGATCAGGCGCGTTTCATAGCCCAGGCGCGTACGGGTCATGATCAGCAGCACGACAATCACGCACGCCAGTGCCAGGAAGAAGGTGGCGTTGAACTGCGACCCTTTGATCAGACGCGGCAGTTGCGCCTGCTTGGCGATAGTCTTTGACATGGCGTTGGCCATGCCCGGCACGAAAAACGGCCCGCTCTGTACCATGTAGCTGGTGAACTCGATCGCCACATAGTTGAGCATGATCGTCGTCACCACTTCGTCCACGCGCAGCCGCGCTTTGAGGTAGCCGGGCACCAGTCCCCACAGCCCACCGGCGACCGCGGCCACGGCGAAGGCCAGCGCAATCAGCAACAGGCCGGGCACGTCCGTGAAGGTGAAGCCGACCCAGGCCGCGGCCAGTGCGCCCATGTAGAGCGACCCTTCCACGCCGACGTTGAAGATGCCCGCACGGAAAGCGATCGCCGTGCCCAATCCGGTGAGGATAAGGGGGGTAGCCGCCAGCAGCGAGTTGGCGCGGGCGCGGGGCGTGCCCAGCCCCCACTCGAACAAGACCCGATAGGTGTTGAGCGCATCCTTGCCGGAGAGTTCCAATACA
>DAOTZZ010000031.1:0-4836 GCA_034433965.1 Anaerolineae bacterium | reverse complement strand
CGCGTCGCACACAAGGCCGCCGCCCTGGGTCGCCCCTGAAGCGCGGCATGTGTCTCAGCTGGCTGCGGGTGTTCGTTCGAGCAGCAGATGCGGGTCTTGCAGCAACCCGCTGAGCGCCCGGCAAGCAGCGCCGGTCACAGCTGCCGGTTCGGGTAACTGCGTGACTACGATGTTCAGCCGCGCCGCCGCCTGGGGAATCGCCTGCTGCCGGATCACTTCGCGCAGCGATTCCAGGCAGTCGGGGCGGAAGCGGTGCAGTTTGTGCCCCAGGACGATCGCTTCCGGGTCAATCAGATTGATGGCGTTGACCAGGCCCTGCCCCAGCGCCCGGCACGCTTCGCAGAGCACCTCAATGGCCAAGGGATCGTCCCGGTGCGAGGCTTGGATCACCTGCTCGAAGGTCAGGCCGTCGAGCGCATCGCCCAGCCAGTCGGCCAGCAAAGTAGGCCGGCCCGCGGCATGGGCCTGACGCACGCGCTCCATGATGGCCGGGCCGCTGCTGTACATCTCCACGCAGCCATAGTTACCGCAGGGGCAGCGCGGGCCATGTCGGTCAATGCTGGTGTGCCCCACTTCGGCGGCGACGCCCGTGCTGCCGGTGAACAGCCGCCCATTGAGAATGATTCCCGACCCCAAGCCGCTGTGATTTTCCACATAGATGAAGTTGTTATAGGCACGGCCTGCACCCAACCAGTGCTCGGCCAGGGCATTGGCGTTGGCGTCGTTTTCCAGCCACACAGGCAGGTTGAACGCCTGTTGCACCAGCGGGCCAAGCAGCAAATAGCTCCACTCGGAGAAGTGCGGCGGGGCATAGATCATCCCTTCCTGGCCGCTGAGGGGGCCGGGAGCGCTGATGCCGATGGCGATGATACGCTCCCAGCCCAGGCCGGACTCGGCCACTGCCTGGCGGATCAGGTGCAGTAGCGTGTCTACCGGACCGCCCCCGATGCGTTCCGAGATCGGGCGCACCAGCACGTGCAGCGCGTTGAGGCGCATATCGAACAGGCCGATGCTGATTTCGGTGCGCGAGAGGTTGACGCCGAGCAGATAGTAACAATTGGGGACGAAGGCGAGCATGGTCGGGCGGCGACCCGTCCGCTGTTCGCCGAAGCCCGTTTCCTCGACGATTCCGGCATCCAGGAATTCGGATACAATGTTAGTAAGGGTTGCGGGAGTCAGATCGGTGCGGCGGGCCAGGTCGCGCCGCGACAGAGGCTGGAAGCGCCACAATGTCTCAAGCACGGCAGCGCGGTTCTGCCACTTGACCGACTGAAGGTTCGTGCCCTGGCGCGAAGACCTGTGCACTGTCCGTGTCCCTTCATTCCTATCGTGACTGACTTGGCGCTGAATGTTGACGGGCGGATCAGTTGACACCGGACAAGTTTCGTATTACTATTTTATCAAATTGATTAACCAAGTGCAAGCGATTCGTTCTCTCCCCGTAGCACTCACTCTCTCGCCTTCTACGCGGTCTGGTGACAGAGCGATCGTTCAGCAGAAAGGAGAAGCAGCGCCGAAAGACACCGAACGTATCCCAGCGTACCCGACCTTGAGTCTAACTGTTGTTTAGCGCACTAAAGGAGTGTAACCATGTTCAAGAAATTGCTGTTGGTAGCTGTTGTTCTCGCGCTGGCCATCCCGCTGGCCGTCCCGGCCACTGCCCAGGACGACAAACCGAAGATTGGCTTCCTGCCGGGCGTGGTGGATCCCTTCTATCAGGTGATGGAGCTGGGCGTCAACCAGGCGGCGAAGGACTTCGGCCTGGAAGTGGTGACGCAGTTCCCCGAATCCTGGAACGTCACCGTGCAGACCCCCATCCTGGAGACCTACATTGCCCGCGGTGACCTGGACTACATCATCATCGCGCCGGTGGACAAGGAACAGATGGTGGCCCCGCTGCAGAAGGCGCTGGAAGCGGGCATCAAGATCATCACGGTAGATACCTTCCTGGGCGATGGTGACTATGAGAACGGCCCGGTGACCTTCCCCATCTCCTACATCGGCTCGGACAACGTCGAGGGTGGGCGTATTGCGGCGCGCGCCCTGGTTGAGGCGTTGGGCGGCAAGGGCAAGGTCTTCGTGGAGAACACCAACCCCGGCGTCAGCTCGGTCGAAGGGCGCGCGCAGGGCTTCCAGGAAGTGATTGCTCAGTATCCGGAGATGGAGTTCGTGGGCATGGAGTACTGCCTGGACGACGCGACCGTGGCCGCCGAGCAGGTGTCCGCAGTGCTGCAGCGCGAGCCTGATCTGGCCGGCATCTTCGGTGTGAACGTCTTCAGCGCGCAGGGTGCGGGCAACGCGGTCAAGGCCGCTGGCCTGCAGGGCGCGGTGCAGATCGTCTCCTACGACGCCACCAAGGACGCCATGGAAAACCTGCGCAACGGCGTAGTGACCATGGTGCTGGCCCAGAAGCCCTATGACATGGGCTACCTGGGTGTGGCGTTCGCCATGGCCGACTGGCGCGGCGTCACCAGCCTGCCCAAGCGTGTGACCACCGGCTTCGCCATCCTGACGCAGGAGAACATGGACGATCCGGAGTACGCACGCTTCATCTATCAGGTGCCGTAAGGATTTACTGTTCGCAGGTCTGGAAAGGGGGTATGGAGGGATGTTCTTCATACCCCCTTATGCAAAGTCGGAGAGTCGAGTCTACAATAGGGTCTTAAGCCCTGCGGGGCATGTACCGACCGATTTTTCTTGAGGAGCGCGTTCATGGTATCTGAAGCACAGGTCCCTTCCCTGCCAGTAACCTCTAAGCGGCGTACCACCAGCCAGCAGGTTATCCTCCTGGGCAGTAAGGTTTGGTCGTGGTTGTTTCTGCTGGCGCTGATCGCCTATTTCTCCTGGCAGGGCACGGGCTTCTTTTCGCTGCGCAACTCGCAGAACATTCTGGTGGCGATCGTCCCCATCGTGCTGATGGGTCTGGGGCAGACCTTCGTCATCATCGCGGGCGGCATTGACCTGTCGGTCGGCTGGCTGATGGGCCTGTCGTCGGTCATTTCCGCGCTGGTGATCCGCGAAGAATACAACGCAGGGGTCGCCCCCTGGCTGGCGATCATTCAGGGATTGCTGGCGGGCGTGGGGGTGGCGCTGGCCGCCGGTCTGATCAACGGCGTCATCGTGGCCAAGCTGCGCGTCCCGCCGTTCATTGTCACGCTGGGCGTCTCGTTCGTGGCCCGCGGCATTGGCTTCCTGCTGGCCAAAGGCAACATCATCGCCGGGCAGCCGCAACTGGCCCGCGACCTGGGCAACGAAGCGCTGCTTTATTATGTGCGCGGCGAAGGGGGCGGGTGGTATTTTTTGAAAAAGCCCGAAGTCACCGGTGCGCAACTGCGCATGATGGATCGCGTCTTCACCTGGCCGGTGGTCATTGCGGCGGTCGTGGTGATCGTCGCCATGTTCATCCTGCACAAGACGCAGTTTGGCCGCCATACCTATGCCATCGGCGGCAACCGCGAAGCAGCGCTGCGCGCTGGCGTGCCGGTGGATCGGCATGTCATTTTGCTCTACATGATGTCGGCAGGCACCGCTGGCCTGGCGGGCGTGATGCACGCCTGGCGCTTCTCCGGCGGCGCAGCAGACGCGGGCGATGCCCTGTTGATGATGTCCATCGCGGCGGTAGTGATCGGCGGTGTCAGCCTGTTCGGTGGACAGGGGCGCGTGATCGGCACCGTCATCGGGGCGCTGATCCTGGCCGTCCTGCAGACCGGCCTGATCATGATCAACGTCAAGACCTTCTATCAGTATGTGATCGTCGGCATCATCGTGATCCTGGCCGTGCTGATGGATCAGGCCCGCGACCTGATCGTCGGGCGCGCGGAAGCGGCAGCATAGGGGTGTGACCATGGAACCCTTGCTGAGTGTGAGAAAACTGACCAAGCGTTTCGGCGGCCTGGTGGCGGTCAACCAGGTGAGCATGGACGTGCACCCCGGCGAAGTCGTCGGCCTGGTGGGCGACAACGGCGCGGGCAAGTCCACGCTGATCAAGATGATCTCCGGCGTGTATCAGCCCAACGAGGGGGAAATCTACTTCGACGGCAAGCTGGTGCACATCACCAATCCGTCACAGGCGCGCGACATGGGCATCGAGACCATCTACCAGGACCTGGCGCTGGCCGGTAACCTGGACATGAGCGCCAATATTTTTCTGGGGCGTGAGCGCAAGAAGCGCTACCTGGGAGGGGTCATCCGCGTGCTGGACGAGAAGTTCATGTTGCAGGAATCGCAGAAACTGCTCCAGGCGCTGGACGTGCACATCCCTTCGGTGAAAGCCAAGATTGACTATCTATCGGGCGGGCAGCGCCAGGCTGTGGCCATTGCCCGCGCGCTGTACTGGGACGCACGGCTGATGATCATGGACGAGCCGACCAACAACCTGGGCGTCAGCGAGCAGGCGAAGGTGCTCGACCTGATCCGCCGTCTGCGCGACCAGGGCGTGCCGGTGATCGTCATCAGTCACACCATCCGCGATATTTTCGCCGTCAGCGACCGGATCGTGGTGTTGCATCGCGGGCGCAAAGTGGCCGACAAGCGCACCCAGGACACCAGCACCGAAGAGATCATTCAATACATCATGGGTGCGCGCGACGACTATCACCACAACTGACCGTTCGAGGACTCGCGACACAGCGGCGCGGAGAGAAGCGAGCAAGCCTCCCCGCGCCGTTTGCTTTCCATAGAAATTGCGCCAGGGGACACCGGGTTTTAACCCGGTGGGGGGTGCATTCGCTTTTTTGGGCAGGCTTCGGAGATCGTTTGAAAACCTCACCCCCCGGCCCCCTCTCCATACACGGAGAGGGGGAGTAAGCATCTGGCTAAGTCCCCTCTCCGCGTGTG
>DAOTZZ010000030.1:0-4435 GCA_034433965.1 Anaerolineae bacterium | reverse complement strand
CACACGCGGAGAGGGGACTTAGCCAGATGCTTACTCCCCCTCTCCGTGTATGGAGAGGGGGCCGGGGGGTGAGGTTTTCAAACGATCTCCGAAGCCTGCCCAAAAAAGCGAATGCACCCCCTGTCTTCCTTACGAACGCCGTTCACGCATAGCCGCCAAAGTCGCGGATGGCCTCATACACGGCCAGGACGTTCTGCACGGGCGTCTCCTGCAGCACATAGTCGTGACTGGGACAGGCAACGTACCCCCCGCCGGGCATCATGATTTCCAGAATGCGGCGCGCCTCCGCCCGCACCTGCTCCGGCGTCCCTTCGATGATCAACTGCGTGTTGATCGCCCCCATCAGCACAATGTCCTGGCCGAACTCGGTCTTCAGTGTTTGCGGGTCCATGCCGCGGCAATTGGGCTGTAACGCCTGCAGCCCATCCACGCCCGCCTCGATCATGGCCGGAATGAGTGGCGCAAACCCTCCGCAACAATGCAGGAGTACCTTCAATCCGTAGCGATGACCCAGGTCAGTCAGTCGCCTGAGTTGTGGCACGATAAAACGCCGGAACTGCCGCTCGCCCAATAACGGCCCATTCTGCGAGCCGAAATCATTGCCGATGAAGAAGATGTCAATCACATCAGCGGCGGCCTCGAAGATGCGCTGGTTCACGCCCTCGTAGTAGTCCACCACGTGCGTCAACACAGCGCCCACGACCGCGGGCGCTTCGAACATCTTGATCATCAGGTTTTCCATGCCCAGCAGATCGAGCGCGTCGTGCCAGAACTGCGACCAGTCCCCGCCCAGGATGGCATATTGCTGGCAGAATGGCGCGGCATCGGCGCGAATCTGCGACACATCCATCCACGCCGGATCGGGCCAGGGATAGGCATCCACCTCCGCCACCGTCTCAGCGTGGGCCAGAGGATGGCTGATAGGCATACCGCCCTCGTAGCCATGCCGCAGGATGCCGAACACCGAGCGGTAGGTCACCCCTGGCGGCAGATTGGCGTAGGGGGCCATCTCCTCCGGCCCAGCATAGCGCGGATAGACGCGCCGGAAATCGTCGCCTATCAGCCGCGACAGGCTCTCGTCGTCGGGCAGTCCCAGTTCGCGCACCGCTTTGGCGCGAAATCCTGGAGACGCGCCCAGCCAGGCGGGCACATGATCCGGCTCCCGGTGTGCAAAGGCAGTCAGCACACGCTCTTTGGAAGTCAAGCGATCGCGCATCGCCCGCGCCCTCCTGCTGCGATCCTTCGGCCAGAGCGCCCTACTTCACCGCCCCGCGCGACAGTCCCGCGATGATCATGCGCTGCCCCACCAACACCAGCAGCAGCACGGGGATGACCATGAACACGCTCAAGGCGCTGAGCATGTCCCACGGACGGGTATAGGTCGAGGCATCCGACGACAGCTCGATCAGCGCCACGCTGAGCGTCTTGGTGTTGTCGCGCTGCGCGAAGACCAGCGGATAGAGCAGCTCGTTCCAACTGATGATGAAGTTGATGATGGTCATGGTGGAGAGAGCGGGCAGGATGAGCGGGAACACCATGCGGATGATCACCTGCACGATGTTCGCGCCGTCAATGAGCGCCGCCTCTTCGATCTCCACCGGTATCTGCATGATGAACGAGACCAGAATCAACACTGTGAAGGGCAGGATCAGGCTGCTCATGAGCAGGATCAAGCCCTGATGGGTGTTGATCAGGTGAAACTGCTGGAAGGTCTCGAACATGGGCACCAACACTGCGATCTGCGGCAACGCCGAGGAGAGAATCAGCAGCATATAGACCACATTGCTGCCGGGGAACTTGATACGCGCCAGGGCATAGGCGGCCATGGCGCTCGCCAACACCGACACCACCGCCGATCCCACCGCGAAGATGAACGAGTTGCGCAGATACTTAGTGAAGGGTACCGCGTCAATCATGCGCTGATAGTTGTCCAGCGTGGGCGACGATGGCAGGTAGGAAGGCGGGATGCTGAAAAGCTCGTGCCGTGGAGTGATAGACGACACGACGATGAAATAGAACGGAAAGCCGATGAACAGCACGAACAGCACAAAAGCGGCATAGGTCGTCACCGACCGGCCATGTCGACTCCACCAGGACCGCCGCTGCGGCTGGACAACAGCCACGCTTTCGATCTCGTTGTGCGCCACCGTCATCGCACGTCCCTCCTACGCCGAGACTTCCACGCGGCGCAGCGTGAAGATACCCAGGCCGCCCACCACCGTCACCACGATGACCAGCGCAATGCTGATGGCAGCCGCATAACTGAAGTTGAGCGAATTGATCTCGTAGTACACCTTCTGGGCGACCACCGTGGTGGCGAAGCCTGGCCCGCCGCCGGTCATGGCGAAAGGCAGATCAAAGACCGCCAACTGCCACACCAGCAGAAACATGCTGATCGTGACGATGATCGGCAGTAGCATGGGCACGGTGATGAAACGCAGGGAATCGAACCAGTTTGCCCCGTCTACCTTGGCCGCCTCATAGAGCTCCTGCGAAATGCCCTGCAGCCCCGCCAGTAACAGCAGTGCCGCGAACGGTGTGCTCTTCCAGATGTTGACGAAAGTGACGGCTACCCGCGCGTTCTCCGGGTTGACCAGCCATTTCTCGGTGTAGCCGACGCGCCGCAACAGGTCGGGGATCATCCCGAACTGATCGTCGAACATCCAGCGGAAACCGATGGCGGCCACCACCATGGGGATGGCCCAGGGGATCAGGCTGATGGTGCGCGCCACGCCCCGCAGGCGGAAGTTGGCGTTGAGCAGATGAGCGATGATCAGCCCCAGCAGCACCTGGAAGAAGGTGGAAACGACCACAAAAAGGATGGTGAATTCCAGACTCTCGCGCACCACCAGGTCAGTCGAGAGCTTCTCGAAGTTCTTCAGCGCAATGTAGCGGCGCGGCGGAAAGGCCGGATTGTACTTCTGCACGCTGAGGATGATCGTCTGCAGGAAGGGATAGAAAGTGGTGAAGGTACGTAACGCCAGCGCGGGCAGGATCAGCACATAGGCCAGCACGTAACGTCGCTGCTGCAACGACAGCCGCTTGATGCTCAGGCGCGCCAGTTCCTCGCTCAGCCGACGGCGCTCGGCACGATAGGGCAACTGCCAGACGACGTGCGCCGCCACCGCTCCCCAGAGAATCACCCCCACCAGGAAAGCCAGCCCGGCTTCCATACGCTCCATGTGCAGCAGGTTGTCTTCGGTGGCCACTTCGCGTGGGATGAGGCGATAGTAGCCCTCCGACAAGGCGGCCAGCCAGCGCACAGGCGCTTCCAGCACGGACCCCAGGTCGAAGGCATAGGAGTTCTGGTAGTCGTAGTAGCCCATGAACTTGACCAGCCAACCAACCAGGGCCAGACCCCAACTCAGCAGGCCAAGCTGCCAGGCCAGCGTCGCGACCAGACGCTGCGGCCAGGCCCGTCGCATGGCGGAAGCGACCAGTATCCCCAGGATCAGCGGAATGAGCGGCATGAAGACCGGCACCGCCCCGCTCGATTCGAACATGGACGCGGGCGGGCGTGTGGCGTTGAAGCGCGCCTGTCCAGCCAACACCGCCCCCATCAGTACCAGCAACGCGGTAGTGCGCCAGCCGCCTTCCAGCCACGCCCACAGCACGCCGGCCAGAGCCGCCAGAATGATGAAGCCGAGCGCAGGCAGCACGATCTCGGTGTAATCAGCCACGAAGATCAGCCACAGCGCCGTCCATACCCACAAAATGAGCGGCAGAGACAGGACAACGGCGCTCCCCACTGCGCTGGCACGCCAGTAGGCACGAGGCGTGACAACAGTCTCTTTGGCATCGTTGAGGTAGGTCGGCTTGCTGTAGCGCCGGAGCACGGCGATCAGACGGACAACAAGCACTATCAGCGCCAGGATCAACACCACCAACACGAAGTCGGCGCGAAAAGCGGGGTCGGTCCACAGGACATACGCGGCACCTGGCTTCTCCCCCCGCGCAAACTCCCGCCCGGCGTTGGGAATCAACGAGCGGACGAACTCGCTAGCCAGGGCAAATGTGCCGAAACTCAGCGCCCCCCATAGCAACGAGCTGTGCCGCTTGCGCGATGCCAGCCATCCCACCAGCGCAGACGCCAGCGCAACCAGCAACCACATGCGCGGAATCGCCAGCGTCGCCCCCAGCGAGATGAGCGGCTTATCCAGCCAATCCACCATAAAGCATCCTCTCAATGATACTGCGCGATCTCGCCCAGGAATGCCGAAAGTATTGAGTTGTGCGGCGCGAAATCGCAATCTTGTCTAGACGAATTAATTATGCGACCGATCGTATGGCCTTGTCAAATGTTCATCGCAGACGGGGTGCATTCGCTTTTTTGGGCAGGCTTCGGAGATCGTTTGAAAACCTCACCCCCCGGCCCCCTCTCCATACACGGAGAGGGGGAGTAAGTATCTGGCTAAGTCCCCTCTCCGCGTGTGGA
>DAOTZZ010000029.1:0-7860 GCA_034433965.1 Anaerolineae bacterium | reverse complement strand
GTTCGGCAATGCGCGAGAGTTTGTAGACGAACTCGTGATGGGGGGTGTGCTGCGGCCCGCCGCCCGGATAGTCCGGCGGGACTTCGCCCCACAGTTTCTGCCCGGTCATCCCACCATAGGCGAATGCGCGCGCCACACCGATGGCCCCGATGGCATCGAGTTTGTCCGCGTCGAAGACCACTTTCGCTTCGAGCGTGTGCGGGGCGACGGCGCTGCGAAAGCGGTGCGCGGCGATGGCGTGCATCACGGCCTCGACGAAGGCCGGAGCCGGTGGAGGATCGAGGCGAGCCAGGATCGCGCGCGCCCGCTCGGCGGACTCCAGGGCATGATCGGCAACTTCGGCGTTGTGCACGTGCGCCAGGTGATCTTCGTCCGCCCGGCCTATGTCGTGCAGCAGCACTGCAGTTTCTACGACGGCCATGTCTGCTCCCTCGGCCTGACCGATGCGCCGGGCCAGGGCCAGCACACGCAGCACGTGATCGAAGTCGTGCACGGGATCGCTGTCGTCATAGAGCGAGCGGACGAATTCCAGGCTGATCATAGCTGCTGTCTCCGGGAAAGATAACGGCAGCCGCGTGAAAAAGCGTCTGCCGTTCGGGTTGAGAGCAAGGCGGAGAGGGTGGGATTTGAACCCACGGGGCGGAATTACCGCCCACGCGCTCTCCAGGCGCGCGCATTAGGCCAGACTATGCTACCTCTCCGTAAAGGGTATTTACCTGGGCAGAATTATAACGGCGCGGCGGGTGAGGGTCAATACGCAGCCGCGCCCGTTGACTGGCAACGGATGGGGCGGGCGGGCTTGCCGGCGATGTTGAGCGGCATCCCGAAGTAAGGGGAGGGGTCGAGCGTGTTACGCAGACGGGCTTCGTTCTTGAACGAGCCGTCCGGTTCGCTGAGGACGATGCTCACATGTACGTGCATTCCCACCGGTGCGAGCGCTTGGCCGCTATATTCGCCCTGGTAGCCCAGCAGCGTACCCTGTTCCACCCAGATTTCGCGCGTCCCCGGCGGAAAAGCGTCGGAAATGTAGGAAGTGTTCCCGTCGCGCGAGGCCATGTGCGTGTAATACGTCCAGATAGTACGCCCCGGTTGCAGCGGGTCGTTGTGACGGATGATCACCGAGGCTCTCCATTCCGGCAGGCGCGTCAACCAGCCCTCATAGGCGGCGTAGACGGGCACCGTGCCCGTCTCACCGTCGCCGAAGATGTCAATCCCTGTGTGGCGATGCAGCCTGTTGTAGGGAAAAGCGGTGTCGCGCCACAGCAGGCCGATCAGACCGCTCGACGGCAGCAGAAATGGCGCGCCAGGACACGGCGTTCGCTGCTCGGTGATCAGGCCGGGGCGGCTCTGCGGATCGCTGAACCAGCGTTGAATGACGCGGGTGCTGTTGCTCTGCGCCTGACTGTAGAGTGTCAGCGCGACGAAGCCGCCCCCGGCAGCGCCGAGCAAGCCTGCCAGGGCGAGCAGACCCTGCTGCCAGCGGGCCAGGCGACGGTAGCGACGGAGGGCGGCGCGCATGGGATGGGCAGAAAGGTCCGGCGCTATTCGATGAAGCCGTGCTTGCGCAGCCAGTTTTCGAAGGTGATCTCGCCCGGCTCGGTGATCATGCTGCCCCGGTCTACGTTGCGCGGGCTGTCAGTGGTCAGGGGAGCGGGGTCTTCGTAGGGCACGTCTTCGCCGGGGCGCGCTACGATGATCGTCGGCACCGACTTGAATCCCGTCCAGGCGATGACACGCTGCTCGGCGACGGGGTCCTGGTCAATGAGAATCTCGCGGTAGGGGATATTCTCGCGCTCCAGCACGCGCTTGGCGGCCCGCACGAAGGGGCAGGGGGTTGTCCGCGAGTACATCACCAGTTCGTATTTCATGAGTGTCTCTTTTCTCCTGAGAAGGCACAAACCTATCGGCCAGCTTCACGAACCGGAAGCTGGTGTTGAACTACTGGGCAGCAGAAAACAGCGAATGCCATTGACGATGCCCTGCGCGATCAGGTCTTGCTGCTGAGTCAGAAAGGCGCGGTCGTTGCGCATAAAACCGATCTCGATGATCGCAGTAGGCGTGTCTACGGCCACTTCGGAGAAGGTGTGATACTCGGTCATGTCGTAGGTCAGGCCGTAGTGCTGCGGCAGGCCAGTCGTTGCCGCGTACTGACTGATCAGGCAGGCCAGCAGCTTTTCGTCTTCGCCGCGCGTGGTCTGCCGGGCGGACGCCGAGGCCGCGTTGAAACCAGTCCCCGCCGGGCCGTAGTCCTGGCAGTCGTTGGAGTGAATGGAGACCAGCACGTCGGCCTGATACCCTTCCAGGCGCGGGTCGAACTCGGTGAGCAAATCCACCATGTAGCGATCCTGGCTGAGGATGGTCACCACCCGGCGGGCCACCGCCTCGTTGATCTCCAGTTCGGTCAACCCGTCCGGGCACACTGCGCCGGGGTCTACCTCGAAGTTCGGGTCTTGCGGACGCCCACTGTGTCCGGCGACAATGCCGATGCGAATCTGATGCACGTCGGTCGGCAGCGGCGAGGGCTGAATCTGAATCACGCGCTGTGTGGCCTGCACCTCGTTGAGACCGGCGCGGAACTCATCGGAGAAGAAATTGGGGCGCGTCCACAGCGAGAAGATGGTCGAAACCAGCACCGCAGCCGCCAGCGCAATTGCCAGATTGCGCAACGCGCTCCACCAGATGCTCGCCGTGTGATCGGCTGGACGCGCGGTTGCCCGTCGGCGTGTCGCCCGCCGTGCCGCTCTAACGGTGAGCGTCGCCGCCCCGCCTGCCGGGGGGACGGGCGGGCGGGTTTCGCGAGCGAGCAGCGGCTCGATCGCGCCCGTGTCAAACGACCATACGGCGAAGTCGTCGCCCTCGGTCGCCTCGTCGTGGGGATCGTCTATCCAGTTCAGATCGTGGTCGGTCATCAGGGATAGTTGCTCGCTGTCAGCCCAATTCTGCGGAGAATCTTAGCGCACCTGACGCAAAAGGGAAACAACGGTGGAATATGGATGGGTTCACGCGGCCTCTCGTTTTGTGCTGACAGGCGTGCGTGCTAGAATGATGGCGCGACGCGCCCGAAAATTGCCCATCCCTGGCATGATTGTTATACTAACGGGCTGTTGCTCACGGCATGAGGCGCGCGTGCGCGGTGCATCCAGTCTTGCTGGAGGCGAGCCAGAATGGATTTGAACCAGTGGGTGTTTATTGGCCTCTTCTTTGCGCTGGGATGGACGCTCCCGGCCCTGCCCATCGTCCTGGGCAAACTCCTTGCTCCCAGGCGTCCCAATCCAATCAAAGAACAAGCCTACGAATGCGGTGTTGAGATGGTTGGGTCGGCCTGGACGCAATTCCGGGCGCAATACTACATCTTCGCCCTGGTCTTTGTCGTATTCGACGTGGAACTGGTCTTCTTGTTCCCCTGGGCGCTGGCTTACAATCAGTTGGGACTGTTCGCTCTCTTTGAGATGACGGTCTTCATTTTCTTGCTGGTGGTTGCGCTCGTCTACACCTGGCGCAAGGGGGCATTGCGCTGGTCATAACGGGAAGACGGTACGCAGCAAGGGCGTACCGCCTTTTTTGCCGGGCCGGGGCAAGGTTAGCCGCGGCAGGCATGGTGGTGAGTGTCGCCGGAGACGACGTCTATGACAGGTCTGCTAAAAGATATCGGGCTTTCGCACGATCTGGCGGTATTGATCGCCAAGGCGATCGGCGTCTTTGTGGTGGGCGGTTTCGGCCTGCTATGGACGCTGCTGGGCATCTGGCTGGAGCGCAAGTGGGCCGGTCGCTTCCAGGACCGCATCGGCCCCAACCGTGTCGGGCCGTTCGGGCTGATCCAGACTGTCGCCGATACGATCAAGATTCTGCTGAAGGAAGACATCGTGAAACCGGGGATCGATCGCTGGGTGTTCAACCTGGCCCCGATCCTCTCGGTGGTGGCGGTGATCTTGATCTGGGCGGTGGTGCCTTTCAGCTCGGCCTGGATCGGCACCGACCTGAACATCGGCGTGCTCTATCTGTTGGCAGTGGGGGCATTCGGCACCGTCGCGGTGATCATGGCCGGCTGGGGCAGCAACAACAAGTACGCGCTGCTGTCGGCGTTCCGCGCGGTGGCGCAGCTCGTCAGCTACGAGGTGCCGATGGTGCTGGCGCTGCTGGTGCCGGTGTTGCTCTCCGGCTCGATGAGCACGCAGGAGATCGTGCGGCAACAGCATATCTGGTATGTTTTCGCCGTGCCGCTGACCGTGCTGATCTTCCTCATCTCCAGCCAGGCAGAGACTGGCCGTGGCCCCTTCGACCTGCTGGAAGCCGAGTCCGAGCTGGTTTCCGGCTTTCACATCGAATATTCGGGCATCAAGTTCGGCATGTTCTACGTGGCCGAGTTCCTCCATGCCTTCACCGCCGGTGTGCTGACGGCGATCCTCTTCCTGGGCGGATGGCGCGGCCCCTTCGCCCAAGAGGTGCCCGTGCTGGGCTTTTTCTACCTGATGATCAAAGGGCTGTTCGTTTATTGGGTGCTGGTGTGGGTGCGCATGACCTTGCCGCGCGTGCGCATTGATCACCTGCTCGATTTCAACTGGAAATTCCTGGTTCCGGTCGGCCTGGTCAATCTGCTGGTCGTCGCCTTCGTGTGGAAGCTGATCCCCGGCACCGATGCGATCGGCAGCGCGAGCGAGGCGCTGGTGCCCACCCTGGCGCTGCTGCTGGTCAACGTGGCGATGATCCTGGTGATCGGGGCACTGCTGGCCGAGCGCGGGCGGCGCGAGCGGGCGCGCATTCAGGCGCGCGTGGCCGGGACTGATTTGCCGGCAGAAGCGGTCGCCGGCGCTGGCGACTAGGAGGGGCGTGTGGAACTCACAGTCGAGTCTGTAGTCTTTTTGCTCTTGAGCGCGATCACGCTCGGCGGCGGTCTGCTGGTTGTCTCGACGCGCAATCTGTTTCACGCCGGTCTCTACCTGATGCTCTCGCTGCTGGGTGTGGCGGGCCTGTTCGTGCTGCTGGCCGCGCCGTTCCTGGCGGGCGTGCAGGTGGTGGTCTATATTGGCGCGATCGCCATTCTGATCATCCTGGCCGTCATGCTCACACCGAGCGTCACACAGATGCCCGCCATCTTCAACCGCAACTGGGCGCTCAACCTGATCCTGGCCGTGCTGTTTTTCGCTCTGCTGATCTCGGTGGTCTCGCCCGCCCTGGACGACCTGGGCGTGGACAACTGGAGCGCCAACTTCACCGAAGACAGCCCGGCAGCCGTGCCCGCCGACAGCATTGTGCAGTTGGGCCAGGACCTGGTGGACCCGGACAAGTACATGCTGCCCTTTGAGGTGGCCTCGGTGTTGCTGATGGCAGCGTTGATCGGCGCGGTCTTGCTGGTGGCCCCGGGCAAGGTGGGCGACGAAGGCGAAGACCGCTAACAGGCTGGCACAATGCAGGACGGGGAGGAACCATGGTGCCCTTGTGGATGTATCTGGTGGTGGCGGCGGGCTTGTTCAGCATTGGGCTATTCGGTGTGCTGACCCGGCGCAACGCCATCGCCATCTTGATGAGCATCGAATTGATGTTGAACGCGGTCAACATCAACCTGGTCGCCTTCTGGCGCTACAACACTCCCGTTGATCTCAGCGGGCAGGCGTTTGCCGCGTTTGTCTTTGTGGTGGCAGCGGCGGAGGCGGCGGTTGGCCTGGCGCTGATCATCAGCATCTACCGCAAGCGTCGCTCGGTTATCGCCGAAGAAGTGAACATGCTCAAGTGGTGAGGAGGCATCAGCCGTCTGGCGATCGGGGCATGAAGTCGCCTCGCTCACGCAGGCGCCGCCCGATCGCTGAGCGCTGATCACTGACACCCATCAAGACAGGCAGGAATGGCTTATGGATGTAAATTGGTTCAGTGCCAACTATCTCCCCTGGCTGATCATCGCTTTTCCTTTGCTCAGCTTCTTGCTGATTGTGCTGGCCACCAACCGTCACGTGGTGCTCAGTCAGGTCGTGGCCCTGACGGGCATTGGCATTTCCTGGCTGCTGAGCATGCTGCTGTTCGCCAAGACGGTCTGGCTGACGGATAAGGAACTGGGGCACGACATCTTCGGCAGTCAGCTCGACTGGCTGAAGGTGGGAACACAGACCTTCCGCCTGGGTGTGCTGGTAGACCCGTTGACGGCCTACATGTTGCTGATGGTGCCGCTGGCGTGCCTGCTCATCTTCATCTATTCGCTGGGCTACATGCGCGGCGACCCGCACAATGCGCGTTTCTTCGCCTACCTGTCACTCTTCGCCGGAGCCATGCTCACCCTGGTGCTGGCCGATAACCTGTTGCTGCTGTTCATCGGCTGGGAGGTGATGGGCTTTTGCTCCTATTCGCTGATCGGCTTCTGGTTCCACAAGAAATCGGCCATGCAGGCGGGCGTCAAAGCGTTCATGACCACGCGCGTCGCCGACGTGTTGATGCTGGTGGGCATCGGTTACCTGTTCCTGGAAGCGCGCACGCTCAACTTCCGCGACATCCTCTATAACGAGGAAATGCTGAAGCTACTCGTAGAGAAGGACGCGGTCATCTTCGGCGGGAGCGTGGCAGGGCTGGTGAGCGTGCTGCTGATCATCGGCACCATCGGCAAAAGCTCGCAGTTCCCGCTGCACACCTGGTTGCCAGATGCTATGGAAGGCCCGACCCCTGTCAGCGCCATGATCCATGCCGCGACGATGGTGTCGGCAGGCGTGTACCTGATCGTGCGCATGTTCCCTCTGCTGAGCGCGGGCGCTGACTTCCATCACTTCGACTACAACACCCCCATGTACCTGATGGGCATTGTGGGCAGCGTGACGGCGCTGGGCGCGGCGATCCTGGCTGTGGGACAAAACGACATCAAGCGCATCCTGGCCTATTCGACCATCAGTCAGCTTGGCTACATGGTGGCAGCGCTGGGCATTGGCGCATGGGTGGCGGCGGCCTTTCACCTGGTCAATCACGCTTTCTTCAAGGCGCTGTTGTTCATGGCCTCTGGCTCGGTGATTCATGCCATGGAGCATGGTGCCCATCATGTGCACGAGCATCACGAAGAGCCGGACGGCCTGATCATGGACTATTGCGCGCCGCCTAATGATGTGCAGCGCATGGGCGGGCTGATCCATCGTCTGCCGGTGACGGCGATCACCATGGCCATCGGCGGGCTATCGCTGGCGGGCTTCCCGCTGATCACGGCAGGCTTCTGGTCGAAGGACGAGATCATCGCCGAGGCGTGGCATGGCATGTCGGAATCGCCTTTCCCGCTGTTCGTGCTGCTGATGCTGATCACGGCGGCGGCGCTGACAGCCTTCTACACCGCGCGCATGTGGTTCCTCACTTTCTGGGGCAGGCCGCGCACGCCCGCTGCACAGCACGCCGGCATCGGTTCGCTGCGCAAACAGTGGGTGGTGTGGTGGAACAAGCGCCCCTGGAGCAAAGACTACAAGCTGGTGCAGGAGCCGGTCACCCCGCGTGACCGCCTGTCCTTCCGGCAGATGGAATTCCCGCTGGTGGTGCTGTCGTTCTTTGCCATCGCGGCTGGCTTCATCGGCATGCCCGCCGACCTGGTGGGCAAGAACCCGCTGCACGACTTTCTGGCAGGTACCTTGCTGGAGCACCCGCCCGTCATTGATTTCAACGTTGCTCCCATGTTGCTGAGCATGGTGGTGGCCCTGGGCGGGCTGGGGCTGGGCTGGTGGGTCTATGGCCGTAAGCCGGTCGAGGCCGGGCAGCCCGATCCCACGCAGGTGGCGCTGGGGCCAGGCATTTGGACGGTGCTGCAAAACCGCTTCTACATTGACATCCTCTATCGGCGCTATCTGTTGCAGCCGGTGGAGCGGTTCGCGGAGCGGGTCGTCATCCAGGCCATTGACTTAGAGACGA
>DAOTZZ010000028.1:0-2695 GCA_034433965.1 Anaerolineae bacterium | reverse complement strand
GAGACTGCAGCCTCCGCGCGGGCCGAAGGGCGCGGGCCAGGGCGAAGCGAGCCGTCGGCAGCAGCGGGGCAGGCGGAATAGCCCTCCCCTAACCCAACCTCATAGTTCTTCCGCAAAAGTGGCGTCGGCAGCGTCTTCCGCGGTGATCACCGGTGTCAGGAGCAGCACCCCATCCTGCCCCCGCATGAACTGCCCGCTGAACGAATAGGACTCGAACGAGATCAGGGTGCTGTCCGCCAGCCCTGGGCGTATCCACCACGTGGCCTCTGCCGCGAAGCCCTCCGAGCCATCGTTCGCCTCCAGCCAGATCGTGCCGTCACGGTGCCGCAGGTAGCTACCTGGACGATCCGCCGCCTCCAGGGAGACAGCTTCCGGATCGGCCAGCCCCAGCACCACTCTGAATTGAGAGGCGGTCACCTTGCTGATGTCGTCGGCCAGCACGCCCCGCTCTTCCTCGTGATAGATGTACTGCGTCGGCAGACTGACTGACCGGAAACGCGAAGGCAACGGGCCATCGGGGACGGGGATGCCGAAGATGGGCGTGCCGTCGGCGCTCCAGTAGAGCTTCTGCACGCGCGTATGACGGTTGGGATCGTACAGGGGATCGCCCTTGATGTCTTTGTAATTCCGCGCGTGATAGACCAGGATATCGTCGCCCTCTGGTGACACGGTGAACGAATTGTGCCCCGGCCCGTACTGACCGGTCGCCGGGTTAGTCTGGAAGACTGGCTCCGGCGATTTGCTCCACGACGCGGGATCGAGCAGGTCGCTATCCGCAGGAGCGGTCAACAGGCCCATCGCGTAGCTGGCATCGGTCGCGCTGGCCGAGTAGGTGATGAACACCCTGCCGTTGCGGATGAGCACCGCCGGCCCTTCGTTCACCCAGAAGCCACGTCGTTCCCAGTCATAACCGGGCTTGGAGAGCATCACCTGCTTACCGGAGATCGTCCAGGGATTGCTCATGGCGGCAATATACAGGTTGCTGTTGCCGAAAATCTTGGGGTCGCGCTGCGCCCAGACTAGATAGCGCGTCCCCTGGTGCTCGAAAGTCGTAGCATCCAGCGAGAACGATTCCCAGTTGGTCTTGATCTGACCCTTTTCTACCCATGCCCCTTCCAACGGGTTGGCTGACTCGTTCTCCAACACGTAAATGCGGTGATCGAAGGGGGCATCCTCCCGCGCGGCGGCGAAGTAGATGTACCACTTGCCGTCAATGTGGTGAATCTCCGGAGCCCAGATATGCTTGCTCATGAGCCCGCGCGGGCGCTTTTCCCATACGACCACCGGCGAGGCCGTGCTGAGGCCCTGCAACGTGGTCGCCCGCCGTACCTCGATCCGGTCATACTCTGGCACAGACGCGGTGAAGTAGTAATAGCCGTCGGTGTGCCGGTAAATCCAGGGATCGGCCCGCTGTTGAATGAGTGGATTGACGATGCGCTCAGTGATAGAAGCGACAGGCACAGCCTCTCCTCCTCTGATCGATAATGCCATTGCCTGGCCATGCGTGACCGAGCGCGGCGCACCGGCCAGGATGATCCCCAAGACAGTGACCATGACAGCCCAAACGTATTGCCCGTGGCGTCGTAGCACAACACTCCAACCGCTTAGTTTCATTTCCCATCTTCCTTGTCACGTCGGCGTGCCGACCGACGGCCAGCCCTCAGCGTCCCATATCAGCGGGGCGATGCGCAAAGTGGGTATGCCTGCGGCCTGTGCGTCGTAGGCATGATAAACCAGCTTGTCTCCCTCGGCCTCCTGCAACACGGCGTTGTGCCCTGGACCGCGCCAACGGCTATCCCCCTGCAACACCAGCGTCCCGCCGCCGCGTATCATGTCTCTGCCGTCGCGATCATAGTACGGGCCAGTCACCTGTTCCGCCCGCCCCACCATGATCTTGTAGGTACTGCGCGTGCTCTGGCAGCAGAAGTCGAACGAGACGAACAGGTAATAGCTGCCGTCGTGCCGGATGGTGAAGGGAGCCTCGATCGCCCCCGATGAATCCGGCACCAGTTCGCGGCTGGCCAGGGCATACAGACGCTGATCGTCGCTGGCGGGTTTGCCGGTTTGCGGGTCAATCCGCCGCAACTTGATCCCCGACCAGAAGCTGCCGAAGGCCAGCCATGGCTGCCCGTCCTCGTCGAGCACCAGGTTGGGGTCGATGGCGTTCCAGTTATCGGACGGGTGCGACTCGATGACCTTGCCCTGATCCACCCAGCCGAAGTCGGGCGAAGTGCGGTCGAGCGTGAGCGTAGTCGCCAGCCCGATGCACGACCGGTTGCTGCCGAAGGTCGAGACCGAATAGTAGAGATGATACTGGCCGTTGAAGTACGAGATATCTGGTGCCCACAAGCTGTCTGCCCGCGGGATTTCCGCGCGTGCCCAGTCCGGTATGGCGCTGAAAACCTCACCGTTCATCTCCCAGTTCAGCAGGTCGCGCGAGGTGCGCCACCAGATATGCGGCCCGGTACAGAACACATGATAGACCTCGCCCTCTTTGATGATGCACGGATCGTGAACCTGCCGGATAGCCCCGGACAGCGCGTAACCGGCAGGCGACGGAGCGGGCGTAGGCGACGGGCTGGGCGTGCCCCCCAAAGAGGCCGCTCCCGTTACGCCCAGGCCGCGCAGCAGCGGACTCAGCCACATGCCCGCTCCAGCGAGTAGTGCTCCCGTCAAGAATCTGCGCCGATTCATC
>DAOTZZ010000027.1:0-3975 GCA_034433965.1 Anaerolineae bacterium | reverse complement strand
GGGAGAAGGGGAGCGCTTGTGCAAGAGCTAGCAAGTCCCCTCGCCCCGCGACGCAGTCGCGAGGGAGAGGGGATTGAGGGGTGAGGGGAAGATACTTCGCGAAAGTTCATAACAGCCTCTAACGCTGCGGCGGCTCCATGCCCAGGTCCACGATGGGCAGGCGCGGATCGAGGTGTGTCCACGTGCCCTTGACCCAGGCGTAGGCGGGATCGTCGCTGTTGGCCAGCGACTGCGCCGAGCCAGCCAGAAAATTCAGATAGTAAGTGGTGTAGCCGGGCGGACTGGCCACCGGATGGTAACCCTCCGGCACCAGCACCGCGTCGTGATGTTGGGTCAGCAGCAAGGCGTCTATGCTGCGGTCGTCGTTGTAGACGCGCTGAATGGCATAGCCGCCGGGCCGGTCTATCTTGTAGAAATAAATCTCCTCCAGGTCGGCTTCGAGCAGCTTGCCAGTCGCGTCTACGCGGTGCACGTCGTGCTTGTGCGGCGGGTAACTCGACCAGTTGCCGCCGGGCGTGTAGACCTCCACGCACACCAGCCGATGACAGTCGAAGCCGGGCGGGATGATGCTGACGATCTGCCGCGAGGCGTTGCCGCCGCCGCGCAACTCGATGGCGCAGTCGGCAGGCGTGATCAGCCGCGCCGGATGATCCTGGTCGGTAGGCACCCAGCACGTGGCGACTTCAAAGTCGTCGGTGAGCGCTTCCAGCTCGAAGTGCGTGCGCCGCGACAGATACACCGCGTAGGGCATGCCGCGGAACACATCCGGTCGCCGCCCCACGCGGGGGAAGTCGCCCGCGCTGCTGCGTACCCGGCACACCCCGCCCAGGATGACGTGCACGTATTCGCGCTCGCCGGTCTCGCCCGCCCAGGTTTCGCCGCGCCGCAGACGACGCGCTTGCATGTTGAGCAACTCCCAGCCGGCCTGTTCGGCGCGTACCTCGGCGAAGACGCCCGGCCCACCCGTATCTTTGGACTTGATCAGCAAGGTTTCTGCGGTGTAGTGCATGATGGCCTCCGATGTTTACGGAAGTGGGGGGAGTGAGTTGAGAGTTGGGAAGGGCCAGCGCTGAGGAAGAAGCGCGCGCAGCCCGCGAGACGAAAATTTCTTTTCATGCCGCAACCCCGGCACGTGACCGCTCCTAATATAAATAACGTGCGCCGTCCGAAGCCAACGCAGCATATGTGCCAGCCTGCTTGCGTCAGAGGTTCGTGTCGCCTTTTCGGACGGCGCACCCATCTGATCCTGAGGCCCACCGCGATTCTCCGAGCGTGGTGCCGCACGCCCAGAACAGCCGACCTCAGGCAAGGGATTGGCTGCGCACGCGGGGCGAACCCCCCGCTTGACACGGTGCAACAGCGCCACAAACGACGACGCCCTATCGCTGCGCAGCGCGTGTGTAAACGTTTCCCTGAGAGTATAGCGTTTTGGCGCGGCTGTCAAGAATTGGTGAGGCCGGGCCACGGCTGGAATGAGGGAAATGCATTCACCGTAGTGAGCGCAGAGGGAGATGCTTTCTCCTGACCCGCTTCGTGCCTGCGCGGTTCAGGGGCTGAACGCTAACTTCTGGGCGGCGCGGTCGAGTTGCGCACCACCAGCGCTGTCGGCAACGTCACCGACTGCGGGGGGAGTTCGGGATCGTTCATCTGCGTCAGCAGGATATGGGCCGCTGTTTCGCCAATAGTGTAGATCGGCTGAGCGACCGTCGTCAGCGGCGGGATGAGGAAGGAGGCCAGCACGATGTCGTCGAAGCCGATCACCGACAGGTCGTCCGGCACGCGCAGCCCCAGTTCGTAGGCCGCGTGCAACACCCCGACCGCCATCGAGTCGGTCAACGCGAAAATCGCCGTGGGGCGGGGAGATTCGTCCAGCAGGCGGAGCGCTGCGGCGTGCCCCGTCTCGAAGTCGGGAGCGCCCTGCACGACGTGCAGGCCCCTGCCCAGCCCGGCCCGTTCGAGGGCCGCCCGCGCCCCGGCAATACGATCGGTGGGGATGGTCTCCGGGCCGGTGCTGATGACCGCTATATGATGGTGTTCCAGTTCCAGCAGGTAGTTGATGGCCTGGCACGCACCATCGAAGTTGGCCACCAGCACCTGACTGGCCGGGACACCCGGCAAAGCCCGTTCCAGCAACACCACTGGAATCCCGTGTTCCAGTAGTTGCTCGACGTTGGCGCGGCGATCTTCGGCGGGGATGAAGTACACCACCGCATCCACCCGCTGCCCAAGCAGCATGGCGATATAGTCCTGCTCTTTGACCAGGTCTTCCTCGGTGTTGCAGAACAGGGCGCGGTAACCGTGCGCGAAGAGCGTCTTTTCGATGGCAAAGACCAGCGTGCTGAAGTAGGACTCGTGAATGCGGGGCAGCAGCACGCCAACCGAATGCGTCGCCTGACGACGCAGTCCCTGGGCGATGGCATTGGGTTGATAGGAGAGTTTGCGCATCGCCTCCAGCACGCGCTCGCGCGCGCTCTGGCTGACGTAGCCGGTGCCGTTGATCACCCGCGAAACGGTCGCAATCGAGACGCCCGCCTCCGCCGCCACATCCCTGATCGTCACCATCGCTCACCGATCCCGGCCTGAGCCACTCGCCCGGAGCCTTGCGGCAACCATAGCATGGGCGCGCGGGCGCTGTCAAGCGCCCTGCAGCCGACGTGTTGGCCACCAGAGCAAGAATTCACCGCCGAGCACAGGGGGGCGAGACTGTGAGTCGTGTGCTCTACGCCCCCGTTGTCTCCGGGGTGATTGACAGGCGCTCATTTCAGTGCTATGCTGAGATCAAGTTAGTAAGGAATGATTACTAACTATGCTCAAGAGTGACTCTTTGTCGGGATACGCTCCCGCTGTCCCCTGCCACGTTTCCACAGTCCTGCGCCCCGCGCAGAGGAGGGCCGATTCGCACGTAAACCACCATTTCCTTTCCCTCGTCCATCGCCCGACTTAGATGTCTTTGAAGGAGTGAGACCCCATGAAACGCTTTCTTTTCCTGTTGCTCGTCACCCTGATCGCCTTGCCTGCGGCGCTGCCCGCGGGCACCTCGCCCGCCCAGGCTCGTCAGGAGCAGGTGCTGGAAATCTACATCACCGGCCTCACCGAAGACACCATGAACTGGTTCCGCGAGGTCGCCTTCCCCGCCTTCGAGGCGACTCATCCCGGCGTGAAGTGCGAAATTCTCACCGGCGGCTGGGGTGACTTCGACATCACCGTGGCAGGCTGGATCACCACTGGCGACGGCCCCGATATCGTCTATCTCGGCTCGGAGTACGCCGCCACCTACGGTGACCTGCTGTATAACCTCGATCCCTATTTCGCCGACTGGGAAGACTGGGCGCAGTATCTGCCCGCCGCCATTGACACCGTCACCTACGACGGGCACATCCGCGGCCTGCCGCTGCTGATGAGTCCCCGCCCCATCTTCTACCGCACCGACCTGATGAAGGGCGAAATCCCGCTCACCTTCGAGGATGCGCTCGAATTCTACCGGGCGAACACCATTCTGGAAGGTGGCGCGGCCAAGCAATGGGGCTTCATGGACATCGGCAACGACCTGTTCGATGCCCAGGAATTCATCGCCTACATCTGGACAGCGGGCGGCGAACTGTACTATGAGGACGGCACCAGCGCCTTCGATAGCGAACCGGTCGCCGAGGCCATGCAGTACATGTACGACCGTCGCCGCATCATGCGCCCCACTGAGGACACCGCCGGCCTGCCGCCCTTCGAAGGCACCGCGCTGGGGTCGGGGCTGGTGGTGAGCGGCATCTTCCCCATGTGGGCCGTCCCGCCGACGAGCGATCCTATCTGGAACAATGTGGCGATCGCCCCCTACCCGGCGGGCAAGAACGGCAGCCCCCTGATCCAGGTCTTCATTGACTGGCTCTCGGTGCCCGCCTATGTGGAGAATCCGGAACTGGCCGTGGAGTTCCTGAAGTTCATCGGCAGCAAGGACAATGCCATCGCCCTCAAGCAGGTGGC
>DAOTZZ010000026.1:0-4445 GCA_034433965.1 Anaerolineae bacterium | reverse complement strand
GGCGCGCTGAAAGCCATGATCGAGGAACTGACAGAAGAGCGGCAGCGCCTGGAGCAGGAACTGATCCGGCTGCGGCAGCAACTTGCCGCGCTGGAGCATCAACAGCCGACGCGCCCGATCGCGGCGGTCACTGGTCACACACAGCCCATCGCCCCAGCCAACGCCGAGGTGATCCTCTCCATCGCCCAGGAACTGCGCACGCCTATGAGTTCGATCCTGGGTTACACCGATCTGTTGCTCAGCGAGTCGGTGGGGATCCTGGGGGCGCTGCAACGGCAATTCCTGCAGCGGGTGCAGGCCAACATTGACCGCCTGACGCATCTGGTCAACGACCTGATCAGCATTACCCGCCTGGACTCGCAGGACTTCCGGTTGGAGCCGGTGACGGTGAACATGCTGGAAGTGATCGAGGATGCAATCACGGCGGCGGGCGCGCAGTTCCGCGAGAAGGGCATCACCCTGCACATGAGGCTGGACGAGTCCATCCCGCCGCTGCACGCCGATCGCGATGCCATGCATCAGGTGATGATGCAATTGCTCTCCAATGCGTACCTGGCTTCGCCTGCCAACAGCGAGGTTGCGATCCAGGCCCGCTTTGTGCCCCATTTCGCGCCGCCAGAGATCGGCGATACGGGGCGCTTCAGCGGCCCGGCGGACGTGATCCTGGTCTCGATCACCGATCAGGGTGGAGGCATCCCGCCGGAAGATCAGCGTCGCGTGTTCGGGCGGCTATACCGTGCCGACAATCCGCTGATCGAGGGAGTGGGCGATACGGGCGTGGGACTGTCTATCGCCAAAGCGCTGGTCGAGGCGCACGGTGGGGTTATTTGGCTGGAGAGCGTCTACGGGCAGGGCAGCACCTTCAGCTTTGTGCTGCCGCTGAGCGTCCAGCAGTCCTTCAGCGAGGAGGCATAGGGGCATGGAACGCCGCCGCGACCGACACAACGAACTGATCGTGGCCATTGCCGTCATTGGGACGTTGGCGCTGGCGCTCACCTTTGGCATCATCCTCACCCTGAGCAGCACCGTGGATGACGTGAACGAGCGCGAAGCAACCAATACCGCGGTGGCACAATTCCTGCCCAGCGACACGCCGACTCTCACTGCCAGCCCAACCGTCACACTGTCCCCGACGCCTTCGTCAACTTTCACCTTCACGCCGAGCAGCACGCCGACGCCCTCGGCTACGCCGTCGCCTGTCTCGACGGCCACGCCGGAGCCGAGCGCGACGCCGGAACCCAGTGCTACCCCGCAGCCGAGCGCGACGGCGACCCCACCGCCTACCGAAACACCGCTGTCGACTTCGACGCCCGTGCCGAGCGACACGCCGTTGCCCCCGCCGACGAGCACACCCGCAGCCGTGCTGCTCTTGCCTACGGATACGCCTCTGCCCACGGCGACCTTCACGCCGACACCGACCGATACGCCTTCGCCAACGTTCACGTTCACATCTGCACCGACGGCCACGCCATGGCCGACGGCGACGTTCACGCCCGTACCAACGGATACGCCGTTGCCCACTGAGACCCCCTCACCGACGGCAACCTTCACGCCGCTACCGACGGACACGCCACAACCGACGGCCACGTTCACGGCGGTGCCGACGGAGACGCCTTCGCCGACTTTCACTGTCACGCCGAGCAGTACGCCGACGCTGACGGCAACGTTCACCCCTTTGCCGACGAATACACCTTCACCTTTACCGACGGTGACACCTTCGCCGACTTTCACTGTCACGCCGAGCAGTACGCCCACGCCGTCGGCGACGTTCACGCCGTCGCGCACGGCTTCTCCGACGCCGACCTATACTGCCTCGCCGACGCTCACCTTCACCCCCTATCCATCGCTGACGCCGAGCATCACGCCCTTCGGCGGCGAACGCACCCGCACCCCTTCCGTGACCGGCTGTACTACGCCGGAGGACTGGATTCCTTACGTGATCCAGCGGGGCGATACGCTGTTCTACCTCTCGCGGCGCTTTGGGCTGACGGTGCCGGAACTCGCCAGCGCCAACTGCATCGAAGACCCGGACAACATCACCGCCGGACAGTTGCTCTTCGTCCCGCCTGGCAGCAACGTCACTCCGTTGCCCCCCGCCGTCGCTCTGACGCCTGTCCGTCCACCAGGGGACTATCCGGCCTTCAACTGCGACAATCCGGCGGCGACGATCACCCAGCCGCTGCCAGGAACGGTGTTGCGCGGGGCGTTTGCGGTCTACGGTACGGCCATGCATCCTAACTTCCAGTTCTATCGGTTACAGGTTTCTGGCAGTGACACCGACGACGCGGACTTTGCCACCCTGCAGGTCTACACCACGCCGGTCTACAACGGGCAGCTGGGGACGGTCAATGCCTCGGCCTTTGCTCCTGGGGATTACTGGCTGCGGTTGACGGTGGTGGACATCACCGGCAACTACCTGCCGCAGTGCACGGTGCGCGTGCGTTTCGAGGGGTGAGCATGGCAGAAACCCTCGCGGTCTGCTACCTGGAAACGCCGTTGGGCACGCTGCGCGTCAGCGGCAGCCTGGCAGGTATACGCGCCGTTGAGTTCCTGGACGAAGCGCCGCCCGCGCTCCCTGAGGAGCCTTTGCCCGCTGTGTTGACCGCGTGTGTGCAGCAGTTGCGCGAGTACTTCGCCGGGCAGCGCCGCTCGTTCGAAGTGCCGCTCGACCTGCGGGGCACGCCGTTCCAACTGCGCGTGTGGGGGTTGCTGCAACACATCCCGTTTGGCGAGACGCGCACCTACCTGGACCTGGCGCTGGCCCTGGGCGACCCCAAAGCGGTGCGCGCGGTCGGCGCTGCTAACGGCCAGAACCCGGTGCCGATCATTGTCCCCTGTCACCGGGTCATTGGGCAGGACGGGCAACTGGTAGGCTATGGCGGCGGGTTGTGGCGTAAGGAGTGGTTGCTGGCCCACGAAGGACGGCCCATTCAGGCGCGCCTGTTCTGAAATCTGTCTGTTGCCCTGCGTTCGCCCGTCGCGCTCTTGCAGTCCCGTCGAGCCGCGTTACACTTGCCCGATACTGGAAAGCCTGCCTGAGAAAGGTGAGGATAGTCGTGCGTATGCGTGTTGCGGTGTCGTCTGTGTTGTGGCTTGTGGTTGCTACATGTCTGGCGGGAGGGTTGCTCTGGCTGGCGGCGGGGCAGGTGAGTGCCATCCAGGGGCCAACTCCGCCACCTACCAATACGCCGCGCGCCACGGCCCTGCCCACCAACACGCCGCGCCCCAGCGCAACGCCGTTACCGCCTCCCAGCCCGACTCCGACAAGCACGCCGTCGCCGGAGCCGACCAAACCGACCTTCCTGCCCACGCCGACGCTCTACTACCCGCCGGACTATGAACCGAAGCGCGAGCAGCCGACGGCCATCCCCACGCCCATGCCGCGTTTCCGGGCGCTGGACGAGAACGGGCAGCCCTACGATCTGCTCAACGTGCTGTTGATCGGTCACGACGGCAACGTGGAACCGGGCCAGCCTTTCCACACCGACACGATGATCGTGGTCTCGATCAACCGCAACACCAACACCGTCTCGATGATCTCGCTGCCGCGCGATCTGTTCGTCTACATCCCCAATTGGGGCATGGCCCGCCTCAACCTGGCCTGGGGCTACGGCGAGTCGATTGGCTGGGTGGATGGTGGCTGGGGCATGATGCGCCAGACCATCCTCTACAACTTCGGTATCGAGACGCATTACTACGCGATGGTAGATTTTGAGGGCTTCGAGCGCATCATTGACGCCATCGGCGGTGTGACCATTGCCGTGGACTGCCCCATCCAGGATTTGCGTTGCACGGGCGCGGCCTGCACCGATGGTATCCCTGGCAACGAGACCGACGCCGACTACGAACTGTACACGTTGCCGGTGGGGGTGCACGAAATGGACGCCGACCTGGCATTGTGGTATGCCCGCAGCCGCAAGAATACTATTGACTTCGATCGCGGGCGTCGGCAGCAGCAGTTGTTACGGGCCATTTGGGCCAAGACCAAAGAAACCGGGCAGATCACACAGCTTCCGCAGCTCTACGATCAGCTCACCAGCGTCGTGCAAACCAACATGCCGCTGTCGGAGATCATTCCGCTGATTCCGCTGGCGCTGAGCATTCAGCCAAACGACATCGAGAATCACTTCTTCCGCAAGAACATCGAGACGGTTGCCTGGTCGCCGGACGGTGTGACCAATGTGCAACTTCCGCATCCCGATGGCGGCATGAACCGGCTCATTGCCAACTTCCTGCAGCCGCCTACGCAGAACCGCCTGCGCCTGGAGAATGCGCGCATTGCCATCTACAACGGCACGACCAACCCTGGCTGGGACATGGTGGCTGCTGACCGTCTGATCTGGGAGGGCTTCGCGCCCACGCCCATGGGGACGGCGGATCGTACCGATTACACGGACACGATCATCACCGACTACACGGGAGCCAGCAAGGGGAGCAGTCTCAAC
>DAOTZZ010000025.1:0-4263 GCA_034433965.1 Anaerolineae bacterium | reverse complement strand
TTCCAGGGCACTTGGACCTCCTGCTGCCGTTGATGTGGCCAGTGCCCCTATTGTCTTCCAAAGTGTCACCTATGTCTCCGAACGAGTGTTACCTATCTGTCCGGTCTATACAAGTCGCGAGCGAGAGGGATGCAGGGGGTGAGGGGCAACAGAGTGCAACAAACTGTCTGACATATTTTGCACGCACCGGGTTCTTGCGCGCGGGCGGATGCTGGAGCACACTATGGGCGTGACTGGGGACGCGGCTCTACTTTGCGAAGGAGGATTTGCTATGCCCAGGTTTGGTGCACATGCTTTCTTGTGGATTGGCGACTGGAATACCGAGACTGGCAATTATGCCATTGACGCAGCCGCCCGCGCCGGTTTCGACTTCATCGAGATACCTTTGCTCAAGCCGCACGAATTCGACGCTGCCGCGCACCGGCGGGCGCTGCAGGATGCAGGGATCGCCGCCACGGCCTCGCTGGTGTTGCCCAAGGATGCGCACATGCCGGTCGCGCCGCAGAAGGCCAAGCAATTTCTGATCAGCGCGATGGACAAGCTGGTGGAGATCGGCGGGAACTATCTGTGCGGCTGCATCGCCTATTCGCTGGGCACGCTCACCGGCAAAGCGCCCACGCCGGAGGAACGGCAGGTGGTGGTGGACACGCTGGTCGAAGTGGCCGACGAAGCGAAAAAGCGCGGCGTCACCCTGGCGCTGGAATGCTGCAATCGCTACGAGACGTATCTCTACAATGCGCTGGAAGACGGACAGGCTGCGGTGTTGGCGGTGCGCGCGCAGGGCTATGACAACATCGAACTACACGCCGACACGTATCACATGAATATCGAAGAAGAGGGCTTCTACAAGCCCATCGTGGCCTGCGCCGAGACACTGGGATACATCCATATGAGCGAAAGCCATCGTGGGCTGGTCGGCTCTGGCACGGTGATCTGGGACGAGGTCTTTCGCGGCCTGAAGGACGCGCACTACCGCGGCCCGCTGGTGCTGGAATCGTTCGCCGCGATCAACCCCGACCTGGCTGCAGCGACCTGCCTGTGGCGCCCGCCGAATCAACCGCCGGCGGTGCTGGCCGCCGAAGGTCTGCGCTTCCTGCGCGAAGGGGCAGCGCGGGCCGGTCTGGTATAAGGGGCTGAAGAACGACGGGGCGTGAGGGCCATGACCGGTGATGGTCGCCTGGCTCTCACGCTTCTTCTATGCCATGCAGGGTCAGTCGCGCCGCTGCGCAGAGGAAAGACTATGATTCGTTCGTTCTATCGCCCTGCTGAAGGGATTCTGCAAACCGATCTGTCTCTGGAAGCGATTGCTGCGGCCCGGCAAGACGCCGAGGGATTGTTGTGGATTGACCTGTGCGATGAGCCGGTCGCAACGTGCGAGCCGATCCTGCGCGACCTGTTCGGTTTTCATCCGCTGGCCGTGGACGACGCGCTGGCCGAGTCGCATCATCCCAAGGTGGACGACTGGGGCAGCTACCTGTATCTGGTGCTGCACGGCGTGGTCTTCGACGCGGAGGATGACCGGCGACTGCACACCCTGGAACTCGATGTATTCCTGGGGCGCTCCTACGTCATCACCCATCATAGGGAGCCGATCGCCGCTTTAGAGCGGGTATGGGCGCTGTGTCAGCGCGACGAACGACATATCCGGCGTGGCCCCGATCACCTGCTCTATCTGCTGGCGGACGAACTGGTGGCGGACTATATGCCGGTCGTGGAGCAGCTCGACGAGGCGCTCGATCATCTGGAAGACGAATTGTTCGACCATGCGGGGAAGACCGTGCCCGAACAGATCTTTCAGCTCAAGCGCGGGCTGCTGCATCTGCGCCGCATCATCGCCCCGCAGCGCGAGGTGCTCAACAAGCTGGCGCGCGGCGATTTCCCCGTCGTTCACGACGACGATCGCGTGTTCTTCCGCGACGTGTACGATCACCTGGTGCGTCTGTACGACATCACCGAGAGCCTGCGCGATATGGTAGGCGGCGTGCTGGATACGCATCTATCGGTCGTCAATAACCGCATGAACGACGTGATGAAGACGCTCACCATCATCACCACCCTGTTCATGCCGCTGTCGTTCCTGGCTGGTTTCTTCGGCATGAACTTCTTCGGGCCGGTGACCTCCCTGGACGCCTGGACCGATCAGCCGGCCTTTATCATCACCTTGCTGGTGATGGTGGGGTTGCCGGTGCTCATGGCTACCTGGATGCACCGCCGCGGCTGGTTGTAGGGCATGGGCAGGGAAACAGCGCCTGCGGCTGGCGTGCCGCATCTCGTCATCACCGCGCAGATGGTGCGCGCAACGCTTATGTGCGCCCGCCAGGTCTGGCTGGAGCAATACGGCGATCCGGCGCTGCGCGGCGCGCTCTCGCTACAGGCGCAACTACTATTAGAGCAGGGTCAGCAGCACGAAATCACCATTCAGCAGACGGAAGCGCCGCAGCTTGAGCCGCTGCCCGTTGCCTCGTGGGAAGAAGGGGTGCGGCTGACGCGGGAGGCGCTGTCGCGGGGCGTGACTGGCTTGTGGCACGGATTTCTGGAACATCAGGCCCCGCTCGACCTGACCGATCGCCTGTTCACCGTGCGCGGGCAGCCGGACTTGCTGCAGCGGGTGCCCCATTTCGATACGCTGGCCTATCGCCCTGTTGAGATCAAGCGGCGACGCACCCCTCAGGACACCGACTGGGTGCAGCTCGATCTCTATGTCTGGCTGCTGCGTCAGCTTCAGGGCGCGACGCCGCCCGGTGAACTGTGGCTGGGGGTAGATGAGTACGGGCGTCCCTGGCAACGCCTGCCGCACGAATACGACGAGGAGCGGCTGATGGGTGCGCTCGTCGCAACCATTGCGACGCTCGACGCCCCAGCCATGCCGCCTGCTAAGCCTGGTGGGCACTGCGACTTTTGCCCCTGGCAGCAGATGTGTTTCGCCACCAGAGTGCAGGCCGGACAGGTGGACGTGCTGCCGGGAGTTGGGCCGGCGCTGCGCGGTGAACTGGAAGCGGCCCGGCTATGCACCATCGAGGATGTCGCTGCCTGTCCGCTGGAAGTTTTGCAGCAGGTGCGGGGCGTGGGGCCACAGCGGGCGCGACAACTGCAGGCCAGCGCGCGCGCCTGGGTCGAGGGACGTCCGATCTGGCACGGGGCGTTGCCCGCCGAGTACCGCCGCGCAGGGTGGATGTTCGACCTGGAGACCTGCGAAGTGAACGGGAAGACCGTGCCCTGGTGTATGGGCTGGTGCGACAGCGAAGGCCAGACGCAGATCGCCGTCCTCGCCCCCGGGCAAGACCCGCAGACGCTGATCCTCCCCGACGGGCTGCCCGTCACACTCGCGCCGGATGTAGAGAGTCTATGGACGACGCTGGCCGATGCTGTTGCGGACACTGACGGGCCGATCTATCACTGGAGCGCCTACGATCGATCCATCCTGCGCAACAGCGCGCCACCCGACCTGTGCGAACAACACGCACCCCGCTTCGTGGACTTGCTGGCGGTGTGCCGGCGCACTGTGAGTCTGCCGCTGCCCAGCCTGAGCCTCAAGGCGGTCGCGCCCTATCTTGGCTTTCCCTGGCCAGGGCACGACGACTGGTTCATCGCCTACCGGGACTATCTGGTCTGGCTGGACTGGGGCGACCTGGAGGCGCTGGCCCGCGCCTGTACCTATCAACGGGCTGACGTGCAGGCACTAGCCTGGGTATGGCGCTGGCTGGTCAGCCAGAACCTACAGGTACGATGACCCTCTCCCCGTGCCTCCCCTCTGCCAGCTCTCAAACCAGCCTGCCGCGACGAACGGCATGTTCATGCGGGGGCAGAGTAGGCTTTCTGGCAAGAGTCGGAGTCTTTCTCAGCGTGATCGTGTCCGCTGTGATTGTGGTGAATCTGATACGGCACGCTGGTAACTGCCACCCCCTCCAGCCGACTTAGGACCAGGTTGAAGACCACCGCCGTATTCTGGTGCAAAGCCTGCTCCCAGAAGGTATCCATAGCCAGATGGCCCATAATGATATGGACGAAACCATCCGGCGTTTTGGCTTTCAATTCGTCAATATGCTGGCGAAGCGGTTCAGCTAGCAGGCGATATGGGGACGGGATAATGAGCAGTTCGCCTTCGCCGATGCGTTTGCGCCATTTTTCGCGGATGATGTTCACTTTGTCGGGGTTCACCGCGATATGCACTGCGTACCAGGGATGACCCAGCGACTTGGCGAAGTTGACCAGTCGTACGGTGCCAGCGTGTACATCTTCCACCAGGATTAGCGTCTGAATGGG
>DAOTZZ010000024.1:0-2494 GCA_034433965.1 Anaerolineae bacterium | reverse complement strand
GGCTCGCCCGCCAGCCACTCCTGCCAGCGCCCGCAAGTGACTGCTTTGCGCCAGCACCACTGCCCGGCTAAAGATGACCACGTTCTGCCTGAAATGCCGCATCACTCCCTGCCAATTCTTGCTCGTCTTGTCCACCCAGTGGTAAAGTTTCCGGAGACTCATATGTGCTCACCTCCTTTTTTTCAGTCCCTAAGTGTGCCACATGAGTCTCTTCGTTTCTAGTGTCGCCCCCTCAGCCGTGTATGGAGGGGGGGAGTAAGAATCCGGCTAAGTCCCCTCTCCGCGTGTGGAGAGGGGATTTAGGGGTGAGGTAAAGCCGCAGAGCCGGGCTTCTCAAACGGTTTCTCAGCAAGGGAGACTGTCTATGAGACGCATGGCACTCGTCGGAATCATGGTCGGCATGTTGGCGCTTACACCGGCAGCCATGCCCTCTGCCGCCCAGGAGACCGCCCTTGGCCCGCGCCTGGTCACCGGCACCTATACGACGACCAACCCCATCTATCCCACCATCGGTGCACAGGTAGGCATCGTGCTCTACGATTTGTCCGGGCAAATTCAGCGCGACTTCGACTTCCAGCCCACCGAAGACACACAAGTTCTGGGCACGCTGCAGGGCGACATCGCTCGCGGCCAGTACACCATCGCGCTGCCCGCCGTCCCCGCCGGGCAACGCCTGGATTTCGACGGAGACCCTGCTTCGCCCGCCGCGGTGCAGGTCTTCGCGCCCACCGTGTTCATCGAATTTCGCGGCGACGAGTACATGAATCGTGGAGAGACTCCGCTCGCCCTGTCGGCCCGTCTGGAACCGCTGACCTTCGACATCGTCGGCGGGTACGTCCTGGTCTGGTCGGAGAACAAGGGCGAGTCATTCCCGGCAGGCTTTGGGCCAGACGGTGCGGCCTTCACTGCCGACGATCCACTGATGGCCCTGCCCGTCGGTTGGAGCGTGGTTTCGCTGGAAAGCGAGCCGTTCACCATTTCGCGCGAGAGTCACGCTGACCTGCCGATCGTGGAGAGCTTCGGCGGTCTCAACGATTACTCGGCCATGAGTTATGTGGACGCCTGGGAAACGCTCTATCAGCGCACCGCCGTCACGTACCCTTTCACCGCGGAGAAGAAACTGGACTGGAAAGCCATCTACCAGCAGATCACGCCCGCCATTCAGCAGGCCAGCAGCGATCTGGAATTTCACCTGGCCATCACCCGCCTGGGTGAATTCATACCGGATACGCATATTGGTTATGTGTCCGTGCCCGTCATGCAGACGTTCCTCTTTGGCGGCGTAGGCGTGCGCCGTCTCACGGTGACCGACGATGGACAGGTCGTGGTAGTCGAAATAGCATCACGTTCGGCGGCCAGTCAGGCTGGCTTGCAGGTGGGCGACATTCTGCTGACGGTAGACGGAGTCCCGGCGCTGCAGGCCCTGGATGAGACGCCCCTCCTGCTCACCAGCGCCTCCACGCCGCACGGCAGGCGCTACCTGCAAGGGGCCACTCTGTTGCAGGGGCCGATCGGCTCGCAGGTGACGCTCACCTGGCAATCGCCCGGCGGAGCCGAGCGCAGCGCCACCCTGACGCGCACCGCCGATGTGGGCGCGCTGCTGGAAGCCTTCAGCGGCGGACTCAGCGGTGACCTGGTCGAGGCGCGGGTGCTGCCGTCGGGCCTGGGCTATCTGCGTGTGCGCAGCTTCGCCGAAGAGGTCAGTCAGGCCGACGACTACTTCGCTGCCGCGTTGCAAACCCTACTGGATGCTGGCGTGCCAGGGATCATCCTGGACGTGCGCGATAACAGCGGCGGCCTGGTACAACTGGCGATGGACATGGCCGGTCACTTCGTGCCGGGCTACGAGCGCCTGCTCGATTTCTACTACGCCGACGGCACAGGCGGTTTCGCCTACCGGGGCTTCGTCGAGACACTGCCAGCCGAGCCGCGCTACGACGGGCCGCTGGCCGTGCTGGTCAACGAGATGACCGGCAGCGCAGGCGACCTGTTCGTCTACGCGCTGCACCGCGACGGGCGCGCTCTGGTCGTCGGGGAGACGCCGACCGGCGGCTTTGCCGGAGAGGTGGGGGATGGGCAATATCTGTTGCCCGGCGGGCTGAACATGCAAATCCCTACCGGGCGACCCATGGACCCTGTCAGCGGAGAGACCCTGATCGAGGGGACGGGCATTGCGCCGGATGTGCGGGTCCCGCGCACCTGGAAGAGCGTGCTCTCCCCCGAAGACGAGGTGCTACAGGCAGCCGAGGCAGCTCTGCTCGGCGGTCAGTGAGCGCTGTCGGCCAAAGGTACCGGGCGAGAGTTCATAACAGCCTCTAGAGGCTGTGATGAACTTTTGCCCGGCGTCTTCTCCTCACCCCTGCGCCCCTCTCCCTCGCGACTTGTATAGACCGGACAGATAGGTAACACTCGTTCGGAGACATAGGTGACACTTTGGAAGACAATAGGGGCACTGGCCACATCAACGGCAGCAGGAGGTCCAAGTGCCCTGGAA
>DAOTZZ010000023.1:0-3400 GCA_034433965.1 Anaerolineae bacterium | reverse complement strand
CTAGTGTCGCCCCCTCAGCCCCTTGAGGGAGAGGGATTTGTTCCCCTCTCCCCGCGACGCAGTTGCGTCGCAGTGGGAGAGGGGGCAGGGGGTGAGGGGCAGCCTTAGATTTACGTCCGGGGCTCAGCAAAAAACCGTTCCCCACTGCCCGTTCATCCCTCAAAGTACCAGTCCTGCAGGGTGCGGAAGCGGTCGCTGGGATCGCCCAGGAAACCCAGTTGCACTCCCTGCAGGCGCGCATCCGCGGCGTAGCCGATCAGCGGATAGTAGAGCACCAGCGCGGGCACGCGCTCGGCGAAGAGTTGCTGGAAGCGCCGGTAATGCTCCAGGCGGTTGATGCCGTAGGGATCGCGCCGCGCGACTTCCAGTTCCTCGCTGATGCGGCGATCGTCCATGCCGCCGTAGTTCTGCCCAACCTGGTACTGACCCTGGTGCCAGAAGACGAAGGGATCGGGGTCGGCACTCGGCTCGAAACTGAACTCGACCAGCGCCGCGTCGAAATCGCCCGCCTCCAGCCGCGCCCGCAATTCCGCGGCGGGCACGCCCTCCACCGACATCGTGAAGCCAAGCTGTCCCCAGGCGGCGGCGATGTCACCGGCCAGGGCCAGCAGCGCCGGATCGTCGTAGGTGAGGATGGTCAACGACAGGCGCAGCGGCTCTTCCTGCTCCTCGGCCTCCGGCGTGGCTTCGGGCGTGGCGGTCATGTCTGCTTCGGGCGTCGGCTCGCCCTCAGCAGGTGTGGACGTGACGGTCGGCGTGGGAGTGGGCGTCGGCTGTTCGAAGAGGAAGCTGGCCGTTTGCAGCAGGGCCTGTGCCTGCGCCATATCGTAGGCGGGCCAGGGCGACCCCGGCACATAAGCCCATGACGTGGGCAACAGGGGGCTATCGGCCAGCACGGCCCGCCCCGCCAGGTGATGCGCCACCAGTGCCGCGCGGTCTACGGCGTGCGCCAGCGCCAGCCGCACACGCGGGTTGCGCACGAAGCGCACCGCGCCCCGCTCCCAGTTGTAAATCAGCACGCCCACGCGCGGGGCGATGGTGGTATACAGGCTGAGACCGGGCGTCTGCCGGGCCAGGTCGAGCGCTTCGGGCGGGATGGTGCCGATGCTGTGCACCTCTCCGGCCTGGAACGCCGCCAGTGCCGCCTCGACAGTGTCATAGGTGCGGAAGACGACGCGATCCAACCGATAGCCCGTCTGACCTTCAGGGCGCTGCCGGTAGACCGGCGCAGCGCGCAGTTGTACGCCGTCAATCTGCCCGCCGGACGCCGTCAGCGCCTCGAACTGATAGGGGCCGGTGCCGATGGGCGACAGGTTGAAGGGGTGACGGGCCAGGGCTTGCACCGGCGTCCCCTGCAAGACGTGCGCGGGCAACACGCCCATCCGCAACTGATCTGGGAAGGACGCCAGCGGCTGCGTCAGGCGGAAGCGGACGATGGTCTCGGTGAGCGCGTCCACTTCCACCGTCCGCCAGAACGTGCGCAGTTCCTCCGCTCCGGGGAAAAGCGGGTCGCCCAGCAGACGGAAGGTGAAGACCACGTCGTCGGCGGTGAAGGGCAGCCCATCGTGCCACAGCACATCCTGGCGCAGTGTCACGAAATAGTCCAAACCGTCCGGTGACACCGTCCAGGACTCGGCCAGGTCGGGCACGATCTCGCCGTATTCGTTGGTAGTCGTCAGTCCCTCGAAGATCAGCGCGGTGATATCGCGGTCAACGGGGTTGTACGTCGCCAGCAGGGGATTGAGACGACCGATACGCCCCACCAGCGCCTCGACCAGCACGTTGCCCGGCGCGACGGGGGCGGAAACTGTGGCTTCGGCGGGCACCGGGGGAGGCGCGACTTCCAGGGGAGCGGGCGTGGGCTGCGGGGAAGGCTCCGGCGTGGCCGTGACGGGCACGGTGCGCCCGTCGTCACCGCGCGTCAACAGCGCGGCGATCAGCAGCGCGCTCGCCAGTACCAGCGCCGCAAAGGGCAGACGCAATCCTCTGGGCATTATCCCCTCCCCGGTAGCCTCTGTGCAGCCGGTGAAACTAAACGGGGTGTTCTGCTCGCCGCAAAACACCCCCCATTGGTGCGCCGTCTCGCCTGTTCAACCGACTCGTATGAGCCGCAGGCCCCCGTTCACGGTGAGGCTGGCTACTGGCCTGCGCAAAGGCACTCACGCTGCCCCGCCCCACCCGAAGACAGGCTGTCAAATCTTCTGAATCAGCAGTTGGATGATGGCGTTCGCCAGGAAAGCAACCGACAGCCCGACCGTGATCTGGAACAGCGTGCGCTCCAGGCCACGGCGTGTCTTGGTGATGCCCATCGAGTCGGCCCCGCCGAACAGGCCGCCCAACCCCTGCCCCTGCGCCTGGACGATGATCACCACGATCAGGGCAATGGACGTGAGAATCTGGATGAATTGCAGAGCGTCTTGAACGGTCATGGGACCCCCAACTCCTCGGATCGCAAGCGGGGCGATTATAGCATGGCCGTGCCCGCTTGCAAGGGCCAACCGCAATCAGCTACAATCACTATGTACCTGTTGCTAGAGAGAAGCGATATCCCATGCCCATCCGCGACATCATCACGCCCCAAAACCCGATCCTGCGCAAGAAAGCGCACAAAGTGCGCGACTTCGCCGACCCCAAGCTGCAGGCGCTCATTGACGACATGGTCGAGACGATGCTCGCCGCGCCGGGCGTGGGCCTGGCCGCGCCGCAGGTAGCCGTCAGTCAGCGCGTGATTGTCGTGCGCCTGCCCGACGACGAGGAATCGCGCCAGGAATACGGGGAAGATGCGGGGGTGCTGTACATCGTGGTCAACCCGGAGATCGTGCGGGCTTCGCGCGAGATGGTGGACGGCATCGAAGCGTGTCTGTCCATCCCCGGCTACTACGGCACGGTCAGCCGTCACGAGGCCGTGACCGTGCGCGGACAGGATCGCACGGGCAAGGAAATTCGCATCAAGGCCAAAGGCTGGCTGGCGCGCGTCTTTCAACACGAGATCGATCACCTGGACGGCATCCTGTTCATTGACCGCGCCAGCGAAATCTGGCGTGCCCGCGACGAAGAGCAGAGCGCCGCACAGCCTGACCCGCTGGCGGGTCTGGTCGAGGAAGTGGCGGTGGCGCAGGACAGCGACACCGGCGAAGATTAGTTCCGCGCAGTCTGGCTGTGCCCATCGTTCTCCGGCCCTGTCGTGTGGCCGGAGTGTTTTTCCTGAGACCCGGACGTAAATCTGAGGCTGCCCCTCACCCCCTGCCCCCTCTCCCACTGCGACGCAACTGCGTCGCGGGGCGAGGGGGAACAAGTCCCTCTCCCTCAAGGGGCTGAGGGGGCGACACTAGGCTGAAGAGTAGAAGCTAGCTGTCAGAAAAGCCTGTCGGCCTTCACGGAACAAGCTCCAGCGGCGCAC
>DAOTZZ010000022.1:0-6960 GCA_034433965.1 Anaerolineae bacterium | reverse complement strand
AATGACAGGCGGCGGGGTGCGGGCCTTGGGGCCGGCTCAGGGTTGGCGTGCATCATCGTATCTCACTTCGCTCTGCGCAGAACATTCCCTGTGCCGCCAGTATACCTCAACCGGGTGCGTGCTAAATGTGTCAGGCAGTTTGCTGCATTCTGTTGCCGCTCACCCCTGCCCCCTTTCCCTCGCGACTGCGTCACAGGGCGAGAGGACTGGTTTTCGGTCGCATGTACACTGCCCCTCGCCCGCGCGGGACAAGGGGTTGGGGGATAAGAGTCATCGGGTGAACCAAAATCGCTGACAACCTTTGCACACACCCCCTCCGCACACAGGGTTGTCAGCCTCTGGGCTTCAGCTATACTTGTGAGCACGGGTAGGGGGACAAGGCAAGCGATTATGAGATGCACGAACTGTGGTGCCGACTGTGAGGTCGGGGCGACCGTATGTCCTCATTGCGGCCAGACGCTTGTCGCGGCTGGAAACGGGCCGGAGCCAGGCGAGGGAGCGACTACTCGCCGCGTAGACGTGACAAAAGCAGGTCAGGTGGCCCGCTGGGGCACGGCCAGCCTGGGCATTCAGCGCAAAATCGCGCTACATATCCGCGGCTACGATCAACCGCTCATTGTCCCTCTTGGTGAGTGCCTGCACATTGGACGCACCGACCTGATGACCGGCGAAGCTCCCGAAATCGCACTCGACCAGTACGGCGCGACAGCGCTGGGGGTCTCGCGGCGGCACGCAGCATTACTGTTGCAGGACGACGCGCTGAAGGTAGTAGACCTGGGCAGCGTCAATGCCACCTTCATCAACGGCCAGAAGCTCCTTCCCCATCAGCCGCGCATTCTGCGCGATGGTGATGAACTGCGTCTTGGCAAGATGGTCATTCGTGTTCAATTCATCTGATGCCGCTGACGGAAAGCTCTTCCCTTCCCTCGACTCGCTTCAGGAAACTTCCATGTCCAATGAACTCAACCCAACCTGGTACAAAGACGCTGTCTTCTACGAACTGTATGTACGCGCCTTCAAAGATGCCAATGCCGATGGGCATGGCGACCTGCGCGGTCTGCTGAGCAAGCTCGACTATCTGCAAGACCTGGGCGTTGATTGCCTGTGGCTGTTGCCCATCTGCCCGTCGCCGCTGGTAGACGACGGGTATGATGTCTCCGATTACCGTAACATACACCCGGACTACGGCACACTGGATGACTTCAAGGCGCTGGTAGAGGGCATCCATGCCCGCGGGATGCGCGTGATCATTGATGTGGTCGTCAATCACACCTCCGACCAGCACCCCTGGTTCCAGCAGGCGCGCGCTTCCAAGGAGTCTCCTTACCGGGACTGGTACGTGTGGAGCGACACACCCGACAGATACAAAGAGGCCCGCATCATCTTCAAAGACACCGAAACGTCCAACTGGACGTTCGATCCAGTAGCCGGACAGTATTACTGGCACCGTTTCTACTCCCAGCAACCCGATCTGAACTACGACAACCCGGCTGTGCAGCAGGAAATGCTCGATATCCTGGACTTCTGGTTGAACCTGGGCGTAGACGGCTTCCGCGTGGACGCTGTGCCCTACCTCTTCGAGCGCGAAGGCACCAACTGCGAGAACCTGCCGGAAACCCATCAATTCGTCAAGCGGATGCGCGCCCATATGGACGCCAGGTGGCCCGGTCGCATCCTGCTGGCCGAGGCCAATCAGTGGCCGGAAGATGTGCGCGCCTACTTCGGCGATGACGATGAGTTTCACATGGCCTTTCACTTTCCCATCATGCCCCGCCTGTTCATGGCTCTCAAACAAGGCTCTCGCCGCGCGATTGTGGATATTCTGCGCCGCACGCCGGAGATTCCCTCGCTGGCACAATGGTGCATCTTCCTGCGCAATCACGACGAGTTGACGCTGGAAATGGTCACCGAGGAAGAGCGGCAGTACATGTGGGAACAATACGCCCCCGAACCGCGCATGCGCCTGAACCTGGGCATTCGCCGTCGCCTGGCTCCCTTGCTGGACAACGATCAGCGCCGCATCCGGCTGATGAACGCGCTGCTGTTCACCCTGCCCGGCTCGCCCATCCTGTACTACGGTGACGAAATTGGCATGGGCGATGACATCTGGCGACACGATCGCAATGGCGTACGCACCCCCATGCAGTGGGACGACTCGAAGAACGCCGGCTTCTCGACCGCCGAGCGCCTGTACGAGCCGGTCATTGACGATGAGGTATACGGTTATCGGCGGGTCAATGTGGCCCGGCAGCGCGCCGATGCCGGTTCGCTGTGGCACGCCGTGCACCATATGCTGAGCGTGCGCAAGCGTTACCGCGCCTTCGGGCGTGGCACGTTCGAGTTTGTGCTTCCGGAGAACGAGGCGGTGCTGGCCTACTGGCGCGTATGGACTCCAGACGGAGCGAGCGCAGAAGAGGAACGATTCCTGGTGCTGATCAACCTCACCGATCAGCCGCAGACAGCGACGTTGGACCTGTCGGCCTATGCCGGGCACCGACCCACCGATGTTTTGAGCGGGGAGCAGTGGCCCCTGGTAGGGCGCTCACCCTACGAATGCACATTGTCGCCCTACGCCTACCACTGGTTGCAGTTCTAGCGGGCGCTCAGGCGATCTCGCTGTCGTCTATCTGCGTCTTGACCACGTGCACGTTGAGAGCGTTGGCCAGGGCAATGGCGACCGTATGGGCACAGGTCTCAGCCCGCTCATAGGCTTCCTGGTCCTCCTGGTGCTGCCGCAGATACTCCAGCCCTGCTTTGGAATCAACAGCGAACTTGTCGCCAATTGTGGCCCGTTTGCGCTGCAGCTCACTGCTTGTTCGGTGATTGGTCTGCATCAGCAGCAGGGACTCGTCGGCCAGGGTCAGGTAGACGCCCCAGGTGTAGTAAATGTAGGTGATCTCGGTCGCCAAGTTACGGCCTGCCGGCTGCGCCGTATGTTCGTGCACAATGGTATGACGCAGTTCTACATTGCGCACCTCGGCGGTGCGAATCTCGCGCCCCCGCCGGTTGCCGAAGAAGCCGGTCAGCAGGCCAGAAGGTGGCTGCAGGCGAATCAAACCGCGCTCAGTATCCACCACGCACTGCACAAAGGCGGGCACTTCTTCGCCTCGCCGACCTGCCGCCCGATCGCGCGCCACCCGTAAGGTGACCGATCCGCGCCCTGCCCCCAACCATACGCCAGGGTACTGCACGGGCAGTTTGAGCGACTGAGCGCGAATGCGCACCCGCTCCAGATCGATCTCCTCTCGCTGATGCGGCCCCAGCGGGCCGGTCGCCCCGCTGCGACCGGGGCCAGGAGGGGTCGCCGCAGGCAGCTTCTTCGCCCCGAAAATCTTGAGCGGACATCCCACATATTCCGCCAGGGCGCGGGCCGCGTGCTGGGCCGGCGCAGCATGGGCAGTGTTGGGGCCAGCGGGCCAGCGCACCAGTTCCAACCAGCGCGGTTTGTCGTCGCGCTGCCGCGCTAGGTGAAAGCCCAGCAACCAGCGCTGCGTCTTGGCGTCGTATCCCAACACCACCGCCTGCACAAATTCTACCGAGAGCACCGTGCCCGGCAGACCGTGTTGCTCGGCAAAGCCAGGGGTATATTCCAGCACACCGTTGCCGCGTGTCACTTCAAAGACCGGAATGCGCGAGAGCACCTCTGGGCCAGCCGGAATCAGCCGCCAGGTCACGTCGCGAATCTCGATCTCGAAATTATCCGCCTCGATGACCGCCATGATCCTCCCCCACCTCTTCAGGTAACCGCGTCGCGCTACCTCTAGTGTATGAAGTTTTGCCCGGCAAGTCCAGCGAAGGGAAGAGCACGTACACAGCGAACAAAAAGCAACAGGCGGCAGGTCTGCTGACCATGCCGCCTGACGCTCCCAGTTTAGGTGGCAGGAAGCGCGCTATTTGATCTCGACGACCGCGCCCGCTGCCTCGAGCTTGGACTTGGCGTCCTCGGCTGCTTCCTTGCTGACCGCTTCCAGGACAGTATTCGGGGCACCCTCGACCAGGTCCTTGGCTTCTTTCAGGCCCAGGTTGGTCAGGCTGCGCACGACCTTGATGACCTCGATCTTCTTGGGGCCAACATCCTTGAGCACGACGGTGAATTCCGTCTTCTCTTCCTCTTCCTCAGCCGCAGCAGCCGCCGGGGCAGCCGCAGCGCCCGCCATCATCATGGGCATCGCGCCCATGGCCACGGGGGCCGCCGCCTGGACACCCCAGGCTTCTTCGAGCATCTTCTTCAGTTCAGCCGCTTCAACAACCGTCAGGCTGCTGAGTTCTTCGACCAGTTTCTGCAGATCTGCCATTGTCAGAGCTTCCTTTCAAGTTAGCGCACGAGACTTGCGTACGGGTGATAGACAGGACACATTTCCCGGAATTCAGCCAGACCCATGGTCTAGGCCGCTTCCTTCTGGCTGTAGGCAGCCAGCACGTTGATCAGGCCACCTGTTGCCGCCTGAATGACAGCCACCACCTGACGCCCAGGTTCCTCAAGCAGCCCGACGAACTGGGACATCGGCATGGTGATCGTGCCCAGCAGTTGAGCACGCAATACATCGAGCGGCGGCAGTTTGGAGATGGCATCGAGTTGGTCTGCTGCAACAACGCTGCTGCCGATGACGCCACCCTTGACCACCAGGATTTCATTGGTGCCTGCATATTCAAGCACCGTCTTGATGGCCGCAGCCAGATCGGTGTAGGCAATGGTCACGGCGACCGGCCCTTTGAACAACGTTTCAGGCACAGCCATGCCCACTTCCTGCAGCGCCAGCTTGAACAGCGTGTTCTTGGTGACCGTCAGCCGGGCATTGCTCTCGCGCAGGCGAGCGCGCAGATCGTTGAGCTGCGCCATCGTCAGGCCGCGATATTCCGAGACGATCAGACCGCTGGCACCCTGCAGCATCTCCACATATTGGGCGAGCAGTTCCCGCTTACGTTCTTTGGTGATAGCCAAGCGCGCATTCCTCCTTTCTTTGGAAATGGTATTCCGCAGAGGAGACCAAAAAACGGTCTCCGCGCATCAGGCGAAGACCGTATCCCAGGCATGGTGATCACACACCGGAGAGCCGGTTGGGAGTCTTCACCTCGGCAGGCGGATACTCCATTAAGCCCAGCGGGGCACCTGCTGTCTGCGGCAAAAGGCCAACCTAAACTGGATGGTGAGTTTGCGCGGTCATCATAGCAGCCAGTCCCTGGCCCGTCAAGGCTGAATCTGGCCGCGCGTCAACGCCCCCGCCCCAGCCATGCCGCCAGTTTACGGCGAATGAACGCCCACCGGGCCGTACTCCACGCCTGTTGTGCCAGGCGATTGGCGAACGCCCGCTGTTCCGGCGGCGGCGGGGGTGCGTAGCGTTCCGCCACATAGGTGTGAGTGATGGTCGTCACCGGTTGCTCGATCTCCGGCAACTGCCCTACCAGATAGCGCCGGCGCTCGTCCGGCGTGGCCGCAGCATCGAAACGCAGCCCCAGCCAGCGCCCGTAGATGGCCAGTCGAGCATAGGCCCGCTGCACGGCAGAAAGTCCTCCCAGTCCGCGGTATTCTACATACCAGATCAGGAACAGGGCCAGCAAGATCAGCGCCGCAATGAGTAGCGCCAGCGCCCCAAGCGTCAGCAAGATCACGCGCAGCACATCGCTGCCCCCGCGCCCACCGACGCGCGTCACATCGGGCGGGGGCGGCGGCGTCGCGCTGGGCGCGGGCGTAGGGCTTGGCGTCGGCGAAGCGGGCACCATCGGGTTGCTGCTCACGCCAGTAGGGGTGGCCGCCCCTCCCCCTTCAGGAGTCGGCGGGGGCAACGTCGGGGTGGCCGTCGCGATAGGGGTCGGCGTGGGTACCGGCGTCACCGTCGGCAGCAACACCTGGGGAGCCATATCATCCCGCCGGTTGATGGGCGCTTCGTCGGCTGTCGGCTCAAATTCTACCCAGCCGTAGCCGGGAAAGTAGACCTCAACCCAGGTGTGCGCGTCGCGTTCGCGCACCAGATAGGTCTGGCGCTCCGGGTCCCAGGTGCCCTGGGCAAACCCGGCTGCCATGCGTGCCGGAATCCCCTGCGAGCGCAACATGAGCACCATAGCGGTAGCGTAGTAGTTGCAGTAGCCCTGTCGCTGCTCGAACAGGAACCATTCGATGGGGTCTCGGCCACGCGGCGGGGCAGGAATGGACTCGTTGTACTGGATATTGGTGCGCAACCAGAATTCAACCGCCCTGGCCTGATCGTAGGGGGTGACCGCGCCCGCTTGCCGGATGATCTGCGCCGCCAGTTCGCGCACCCGCAGTGATACGTCGCCCGCCCCCTGAAGGTAGAGCCGCAGCACCCAGTCGGGGTAGTCCTGGCCTGCCGCGCGTAACGCCGAGGCCGACGCCACGCTCACCAGCGAAGTGACTGTGTAGCTATCACCGCTGCGCAAGGGAGCGCGGGCGCGGATGATGGCAACATCGGTTGGGCCGTTGGTGTTCACACAGGTGCGCCCGAAGTCTTCCACGCAGTCCAGTTCGGCTTCCACTGGCAGCCCCATTTCGCTGGGCTGCGGAGCGGCGTGGATCAGGTCGGTGGAGCGAATGAGCATGGTGATCTGTTGGCGGACCGCTGCCCGCGCGCCGGGCAACAGCGAACCGATGTTGAACTGCAGTCCCGCCTCGTCGGTGAACGCCCGCACGGTGCGGATGTGCCGCCAGCGTCGTGCAGCAGCATCATACGCATCGTACACCGTCGAACGCCAATAGTAGCGCACGTCCGGCGGCCCCTCGACCTGTACCAGCATCACCGGCTGGTCGCCAAGCTGGATCGCGCCGCTCAGTTGCAGTTCGGCTCCACCATAGTAGTCGGCAGTGGCGATACCCTGCCCTTCCAGCGAGGAGAACAGCCGGTTCCACAGATCGGCGAGTTTCACCAGCGTATCGCCAGAGAGCAACTCGCGCACCCGCGAGAGATCGCGATCGTCTCTGGCCGTCGGTGCACGCCATGCCAGCGC
>DAOTZZ010000021.1:0-7737 GCA_034433965.1 Anaerolineae bacterium | reverse complement strand
CTCTCATAAGACAATCTGTCGCGGAGTCGGGTGCCTTCGGATTTGGGGTCAGGATTGTCAGTTTCCAAATTTCACCCCGATATAGCAGGGCAGTTTGCTCTTCGAGCCAGGGCTGAGTCGCCTGGGGGTTTTTGGGGGTACGACCTGAGCCAGGTGATCGGTAGCGGGCACACCGCTTGACATTTTGGCGGGGGGCGCTACAACTGACCTGTGAACTTCGTAAACACAGCGAGGGCCGCCATGATCACGCCTGCCAGCATTGCCGGTTTTGTGGGGGCGCTCCTGACCCTGCTCACCTTCTGGTGGCGGCTGAAGCGCGAGAGCTACGAAGTGCGCAATCGCGGCATCAATCAGTCGCCGCTGATTACGCTCGCCTATGCGGTGCGCTACACGCTTTACCGCGCCCTGGTCTATCTGACGCTGCTCTACTTGCTGCTGAGCGGCTACTACCTGATCAAGTTCCGCCGCGTTTGCCAGACAACCCCAGAAAGGCAGGCGGTCTACGACGCGCTCGCGCTCGAAGACCGCCTGCTCGAAGCTCTGCGCTGGCCGGTGACTTACGAGGATGGGCCAGACTGTTTGCAGTAACCGCCATACTGCACGGGCATTCCGCCCGGCGCGGGTTCCTTGTCGCTGCATGTGGGCGGTAGCGGCGTCGCTCTGACTTCCAGCTCCGTCAGGGCAGCGCTTGTCTCCTCCGCCGGTTGCAGGGCATCGGACTGCGTCCCGCCGGTGATGGTGAAGAGCGTCCCCGCGCCGCGCCCGTAGACCTCCGGGAAGTAGAACTCATAGCCGGTGGGCGGAATGACGTTGTACTCACCCGCCAGGCCGGGGTAGATCACATAGTTGAACTGATAGGTACCGCGCGGCAGGTAGGTGGCGTAGAGCACCACTTTTTCGTCGCGCATCTCGATGTTGGAGAACCACCACCAGCCCCAACCCCGGCTGAGCGGGCGTTCGCGGTCCAGGCGCGGCTGTGTGCCGACGACGCTCGTCGTCTCCAGGTTCGGGTTGACCGCCTCTGAGCCGGCGGGGATGGGGTCTTCGATCACCACGTAGTGCAGGTCATGGGGTGCGATGATGGTCAGCGTGACCTGCACCGGCTGCCCGACCTCCGCCGAGGAGATGGGCGTCCCTTCCGGATCGTCCAGCAGGCTGTACTTGCGGTTGACGATCAGCCCACGATTGAGCGGCTCGATCTCTGGCACGGGCAACCAGACCCGCAGGTGTGCCGTGTAGTAGAGATTGCCGTCGCCCTCGCTGCGGCTGACGGTCAGGCGGTTGGCGCGGTCGGTCAGCAACTGCGCCACTTCCACCACCAACGTTTCCGTCTGGCGGACGTTGTCCGGCGTGGCGGTGTTGTCATCCAGCGCCAGCCGTTCACCGTTGAGCGTCGCGCCGAAGGTGTAGTTCGGGTATAGCTCGCCGGTGACGGCCATCCATTGGCTGAGGGCCATCAGCGCCCAGGCTGTTTCCTGCGTCGTCTCCCAGTGATCCGCGTCGCGGGCCACCATCAGCCAGCGCACAACGTTGGGCAGCACTTCGGCCTGTGGATCGATCTCCACCAGCGCCAGCAGACCGATCGCCGTGCTGCGCGTATCGGTGTTCCAGTTCCACCAGTCCTGATAGTCTTCCTCCCAGTGCGCGCCCGTCGCGCTGACCACCAGCGCCGACTTGAGGTCATTGACCAGCTCCGCGATGCGGGAGTCCTGGGGAGCCAGCAAATGGAAGGTCAGCGCCAGATACGCCTTGGCGTAGAGGCTCATCGTCTCGCGCTCGTCATAGAGCAGCACGGCGCGCTGGAAGTCGCCCCGACCGGCGCGGGCCAGCGCGTAGAGCAGGAACGCCTGCCGGTTGACCACCCACTTTTCTTCTTGCGGGCGGATCGTCCGCAGTGACTGAGTGACGTAGACGGCGGCGCGGTTGATCACGCTCTGCTCCACGGTGAAGCCCGCCTGCTGCGCCTCCACCAGGCCGATCAGCGCGTAAGCGGTCACCACCGGATTCGACTTATCCTGCACGAACCAGCCCCAGCCGCCGTCGGTATGCTGCTGCGCATAGAGCCGTTGCAACGCATAGCCGACCTCCACCTCCAGGTGCGCGGCCAGTTCGGGATCGTCCAGGCCCAGGTCGCGCAGGGTGCGCAGCGTGACCGCGTTGGGCAGGAAGCGACTGATGATCTGCTCGATGCAGTAGTGCGGGAAGTTACGCAGCCAGGTCAGGCCGTCCACGGTTGCGGCGGCCAGCGAGCGATCCAGGCGGATGGTGAGCTGCCCCTGCGTCACGTCGAAGCGGCGCGGCAACACCACGGCTTCGGTGCGGCTGCCCGCCTCCGGCCCGCGCAACAGGCCCGCCGTGCCGACCGTCTCCGGCGCTTCGTACTTATAGACAGGCAGCGGTTTGCCACCCAGGATCGGCGGTTTGCTGGCATCGGTGTACTGACCGTCGCCGGCGTTGGCGTAGAAGGTGAGGTCTACCTGCGGCACATCGAGAATCTCGACCTGCCAGTTGACGCGGGCGCGGCCCCCAGCGGGCACGTTGACCTGCTGCACCGGCGAGACACCCTCAGCAAAGCGGAAGCCCGTGCCCTCCAGCGCGACTTCGGTCAGCAGGTCCTCGCCCGTGTTGTTGTTGACGATGGCGTTCAGCGTGGCCCGGTCGCCGACGATGAAGAAGCGCGGTGTGCCGGGCCGGATGAGCACCGGCTTGGTGCTGATCAGGTCAAAGGTCGTCTGCCCGACCAGCATCGGGCCATCCTCGCCCGTCGTGACGGCGCGCGCATCCAGCCGCCAGGTGGTCAGGTTGTCGGGCAGGGTGACGGAGACGGTCGCCTGACCGTTCTCGTCGGTGAGGACGAACGGCTCCCATAGCGGCGTGTCCACGAATTCCTGGCGCACCTCGAAAAGGCCGCCTTCGCCGTAGCCACCACCGCCGCCCTTGATCGTGTCAATGATGCGTTGCGTCGCCTGATCGGTGCTGATGGTCAACGCGCTGGCGGTGCGCACGCTCAGGCCGCGCTCCGAATAGAAGTAGGACAGCAGCGGCTCGCTGTTGGGCGGGGCGATGGTCAGCACGGCCAGGTCGGTCAGGCCGACGCCGACTTCCGCGCCCGCAACCGGTTTGCCCTGCCAGTCGGTGGCGGTGAGGGTGTAGTCCACCGTGTCGCCCGGACCGGCGAACTCGCCCGCCGTCACGTCTATACTGGGCGTCACTTCCAGGTTCAACACCAGGCGGCTGGTATCCACCGCAAGCTTGACCAGGCCCATGCGGAAGGCTGCCACCGGGTTGTGCTCGTCCACGCCCTTGACCAGCACCGCGCTGACGTAGACATTGGGCGCGAAGTCCTCAGTGATGGGCAGGCGATAGACGGTGCTGTTGGTTGCCAGCTTGAGCACTTCGTGATGCAGTACGTCGCCGCGCTCCACGGTGATCAGCGCCCAGGCTTCGCCCTGCCAGGGGCTGGGGATGAGGATTTCAGCGGTATCGCCCACCTGATACTCGTCGGCGTCGGCGATCAGTTGGATGCGGTTGGAGTTCTCCTGCCGCCAGTTGACGAATTCCTCTCCGCTGACCCACAGGAACGCGCTGGACTGCACCTGATTGCCCTGTGCATCGGTGGCCGTGGCGTAGACCTTGTACACGCCGCCCACCGGCGGCACAAAGCCGATCTGCGCTAGGCCGTCGTCATCGGTCGTCACAGTGCCGCTGGCCCCCTCGACCGGCTCTTCCTTCACTTCCCACGTCCAGGTCGTGCGACCGAACTCGTCTTCTTCCTGCACGCTGAACCAGCGTCGCTCCACCACACGGTAGGCGATCTCCTGGCCGGCGACGGGAGCGCTATCCCAGTCCACCGCCAGCAGGTTGACTTTCGACTCGCGTCCGGCGAAGCCCACGTATTCTTTCGGCTGCACGCCGACGTAGACCAGCCCCTGATGTACGATCACCTGGACGCGCCCGGCCACCAACTGATCGCTCTCGTCGGTGACGCGGGCCTCGATGGTGTAGGTCTGGCTGCGGCCCTGTTCGCCCAAATCGGCGGGCAGGGTGATCAGGTAGCGGCCCAGCTCGTCGGTGCGGCCTTCGCCCTCGGCGATCACTTCGCCATAGGGGCCGTAGTACTCCGGCGCGTAGAAGTCGTAGTTCTCGTCCACGAACGACCACCAGCCGGGCTGATCGCCGCTATAGGTGAAGGAATAGTCTTGCGCCAGCACGCTATAGGCGACATCCGCGTTGGAGACCGCCCCACCGAAGAAGTAGCGCGCCTCCACCAGCACTTCGATGGTGTCGCCCTGCACGACCTGATCCTGGGCGGGCGTCATGGTCACCTGGAACTCCGGCGCACGGTATTCGGCCACGCTGAAGCTGACATCGAACGACTCGCGGAGGTTGCTGGAGACTTCGGCCACGATGCGATAGTAGCCAAGCGGCGCTTCGGGGTCGAGTTGCAGTTCGCCGCTGAACGATCCCTGCGACGTCACCGGCAGAATCTCATCGTAGATCACCTCGCCGCGGTCATCGTAGACTTTCACCGGCACTTCGGTCAGCGCGGGCAGGGAGTACGTGACATCGTCGCGCTGCCGCAGAATGCCCTTGAAGTAAACTGGCTGACCGGGGCGGTAGATGGGACGGTCGGTATAGAGATAGACGCTGAAATCTTCGGGCGCGTAGTCGCCCCAGGCGTCGAACATCCAGGGGTCCATACCTTCCGACCAGTCACTGACGGCGAAGCCGAACCACGTGCCCTCGTCTACGCTGGCGTAGAGGGTGGTGTACAGGTCACTGAGATGCGGAATGGTCGCCGTCGCCAGCCCGTCCGCGCCAGTGAGCGCCTGTGCCACGGGGTTGAATTCCTGGTTGTAGAAGATAACCGGTACGCCCGCGACCGGATCGCCGCTCTGCAGATCGGTCACCCAGGCCAGGGCAGTGTCCTGGCTGAACTTGAGGGTGATATTGACCGACTGCACCAGCAACACGTGCCGCTGTGGATCGGTGACCTCCTCAGTCTCCGGCGAAGTCAGCGCCAGCAGGTAAATGCCGGGCGGCAACGCCGGCGGCGTACCCGTATCCGCGGCAGGTTGAGCGCCGGGGCGGTTGGGATCGGTTGGGGTGGCCAGCAAGGGGGCGAAGAAGTAAGTGTTCTGGTCGCCCTCAGCCGCCCAGCCGGTGATGCCGTTGTCCAGGCGCACTTCCCACCACAAGAAGCCGCTCTCGCACAGCGGCCCGCCGGTGATCTGCATCGTCTCGCCCGGCTTGGCCTGCGCGATGCGCTGCGCGGCCAGGTTTGGCTCGGCGCGGATGTTGAGCGGGCGGGGGTCTTCTTCGGTGACGATCACCACGTCACCGATCATCACCTGCGTCGGCGGCGCGCCCAGGCACTCGATGTTCTCGATGCCGCTGGGGCCGCTTTCGGAGATGTACAGCAGTTCGTAGCGCAACTCGTTAGGCTGACCGGAGACATCCACCGTCCAGCGGCGCAGCAGGTCAGTGGGCGCGGGGGTGAACGTATCCCACACCTCCCACTGCCTGGGGCCGGTCAGTTCGGCCAGCGTGGGCAGCGACAGGCGATAGAGGCGCAGGTCGAGCCGCGAGACGTTACGGTGCGTGACGAAGACGCGCGTGGCCGGATTGTAGCTGCTGTACATGCCCACGCGCCAGGGAGCCTGGATGCTCAGTTCGGGCGAGTAGGCGGCGGTCGTATAGTTGACCGTCAACCCTTCCTCGATCACGTTGCCGTATTTGTCCTGCATACCGGGCAGGATGGTGATGGTGTAGGCCGTGCTCGGCTCGGTGTCGAAGGCCAAGTGATAGCTGTTGTCCCAGTCGTAGTAGTAGGAGTCGAACTCGCGCCACGGCTCTGGCTTGATGATCACTTTGTCTTCCAGCGACTTCAAGTCCATCGGCGTATTGAAGTAGATGGTGAAGCCGCCATACGGCTGCGCGTCCACCTCGCCATCGGCGGGTGAGGTGCGCTCAATGCGCGGGTAGGGGACGGTTAAGAAAACGCTCGTTGCGTCTTCGCGCAGGGGGGCGCCCGTCGCACTGAGCGCTTGGGCAGCGTTCAGCGTCACCTGATAGGCCGACTCCAATTGCAGGCGCTCGGTAGGCGTGAAGGTCAGGGTGCGCCCGTCGTCGCTCCAGGAGAACTCCCCTTCGACCATGACGGGAGCGGGTGGCCTGGGCTGATCTTCCCGCATTGGCCCCAGATAGGCCAGGGCGAAGCCGCCGTCCTCCAATGAGGCCGGGTCCATGGCCTGGCTGAAGCGCACCGTGATCTTCGCGTCCAGCGGCACGGCTTCTGCCCCATCAGCCGGCGCAATCTCGATCACGTCCGGGCGGGCTGTGGTGAACGTCCAGCTAAAGTCCTCAGCCAGCACCCCGCCGGTTACGTCGGTCAGGCCAGCGCCGACGGTGACCGTGTAGGTCGTGCCGCCGTTCAATTCGGTCTCCGGTGTGAACAGATAGATCGAGGTGTTGAGCCACTCGCCCGCACCCTGTACCGGTGGATCGAACGTCAAGGGTTGTGGCAGGTCGGCCATCTCCTCGACTGTCATCAGCGGCACCACCGGACGGTTGAAGATCACTGTGATCACGGTATCGGTGTCTACCGCTTCCGAGCCGTCGGCGGGCAACACTTCGGCTACTTCCAGGTAACCGATGGTGCGCAGCGTCAGCACAAACGGTTCAACCAGCGGCACCCCGTCCGCCGAAGTCGCGCCCGTCCCGATGGTGAAGATGTATTCCGCCGCGCGCGGCAGGGGAACGTCGGGGGTGAAGGTGAGAGTCGTGAAGTCGCCCGACCAGCTCAGCGTGCCCTCGACCTGGGGTTCCACACTGAAAGCAGGGAGAAACGTATCCGGATTCATGGGCTGGTCGAAGAAGAAGATCACCGGCCCTTCCAGGGGCAATTCTTCGCCCGGCAGGGGCATGGTGTCGAAGACCTGCGGCGGCAGGGTTTCGCCTTCTTCTCCCCAGGCGTAGGGTGCATACAGGGCCGCCGCAAAGAGCACCACTGCCAGCCCTGTGATCGTCAACATATACCAGCTAAAGCGTTGCGCTCGCATCACCGTATCTCCTCTCACCCGTCGCAGGAAATAAGAAACTTGGGGCGTTTTTCTCAGGTCGGACGTGCAGCCTGTTTCAGTTGGCTGAAAAGGCGCGGCTGATGCCAGGCGATCTTGCCCCGCATTCCAGCGCTACTCTCTCATTATAGGGCCGTTAACAGCAAACAGAAACACGCCTGCACAACGGCTATCCTACGCCAGAGAGGCGGGATGCCCGTTCAAGCGCCGAGCAATTCGGTCACCAGGGCGCGCAGGCGCGCCATGGGCACCGGCTTGACCAGGAATGCCCGCGCGCCCAACGCCAGTATCTCGTCGCGCATCCGGTCGTTGGCGGAAATGACGGCAAACGGCACGTCGCGCAGGCGCACATCATCGCGGGCGAACTCCAGCACGCGCTTGCCAGGGATGTCGGGCAGTTGCAGATCGAGCAGGACGGCGTCGAAATCCTGGGTGGTCAGGCACAGCATGGCTTCGACGGCATTGGCCGCGCCGACGACTTCGTGGCCTTCGCGGGTCAGCGCAGTCTGGTAGAAGAAACGCAGATCGTCGTCGTCCTCAACGACCAGCAGTCGGGCCACAGCCTTCTCTCTTCCGCGCTGTGATGACGCGCAGCGCTCAGTTACCGGGCAATGCCTGCCAGCCCCACGCGGCCAGCTCGCGCAGCACGGCGTAGAGT
>DAOTZZ010000020.1:0-11678 GCA_034433965.1 Anaerolineae bacterium | reverse complement strand
CTGTAGCTGACTCCAGGTCACCCCGCCGAAACTGCCGAACGTCCAGTTGATGTACGCCTGAATACGCTCGGTGATGCTGAAGTAGAGCAACAGGCTGACCAGTGCCGCCGTCCCATAGCCGACCATCAGCCCCAGAATGAGCAGCGTGGTGCTGCTGTGTACGCGCCGCGCCACCAGCAACATCAGCATCAGCACTACGCCCGCGCCCAGACTGGCCGCCGTCACCAACCCGAAGTTGCCCCACAGACCCAGTCCGGCCAGCATGGAGGTCGCCGAGACGCCGGCCACGCCTACCGAGAGCACCACCAACGCCACGCCCAGGCTCGCGCCGGAGTTGATCCCCAACACGAATGGGTCGGCCAGCGGATTGCGGAAGAGCGTCTGCATCTGCAGACCGGCTACCGCCAGCGCCGAACCAGCCAGCATCGCTGTGATCGCCTTGGGCAGGCGGAACTTGAGCACAATGGTCGTCCAGGTCTTGCGGGTCGGTTCCTCGCCCACCAGGATCTTGAGCACGTCGCGCAGGGGGATGTCTACCGATCCCAGCGTCAGGCTTAGCACGAACACGCCGATCAATAGCCCCAGCAAACCCAGCAACGCCAGCCAGCGGATGCCCAACCGAGGCCATTCGGCGGAACGGGCGACGCTCGTTGCCGGTGCCTGCGGGATGGGGCGAAGCGTAATCTCGGCCATGGGCTGCTCCTTGAGGAGTAGGGAGTGGGGAAGAACACGGGTGACAGGGCGCAGGCCGCTGATCGCTGCTCACCCTCTCGCCACCCCTGCCTCCTGACTCCCTACTCCCGACTGTCTACTCTCTACTCACTGCAAATGCCGATAGAACACGAACTCGTGATCGGGCAACAATTCCGGGTGGAAGATGGCGATCAGGTCGGCCAGAATCCAATCCGGATGGGCAATGCCGCCCTCGTAGTAATAGTTGCCGCCGAAGTCATTCAGGTACAGGTTGTTGCTCCAGACGTTGCCGTTTTGCACGGCGGCGAACTCGGCGAAGCGCTCGTCGGTGGCGAGCATGTCGTCTTTGGTGAACCAGTAGCCACCCGCATTGACCCAGAAGTCGGCGTCCGCGGCGCGCTCCAACACCGTCTCGAAGTCCAGGGCGATGCTGCCGGTCGACTCATCGTCGGCCCACAGGTACTCCGCGCCAGCGTCGGCCAGCAGGTGAGCTGTGTAGCTGCCGCCTCCGGCCATGTACCAGGTGCCCTGCCAGGGCGCGTCCACAAAGACGGTGGGGCGTTCCTGGGCGGAGGCGGCCAGATCAGTGAGCGCCTGATAGTTCTCGACGATGTCGCCGAAGATTTCGTCCGCCTTTTCCTCCGCGTTGTAGAAGAGGGCGACGAACTTCACCCATTCAGCGCGACCCAGCGGAGTGGTCTCCAGCCAGTCGCCAGTGAGCACCACCGGCAGCCCGGCGGCAATCAGCGCTGGGTGCGCGTCATACTCGGCCAGGCCGGAGCCGGATGTGAGGATCAGGCTCGGCTCCAGGTCAATCATGGTCTCCACGCTGACGCCCGCGCCGCTGCCCACCTCGGTCATCTGGCCTGCTTCGATGCGGGCGCGCACTTCGGGCGAGGTCACATAGTCGAACTCGTCGTGCCCGATCAGATAGTCGAGCAACCCCAGGTCTACGACGAAGGGCAGGTACGTGGTGGCCATGGTCACCAGCGATGCGGCGGGCACTTCGATCACGGCGTCCGCGTCCACATCTTCTGGCGCGGGCGTGCCGCACTGCACCAGCACGTAACGGGCCGGGTCAGAGCCGGGCCAGGTCTGGTTGACAGTGACTACCTTGTAATGGCTGGCGTATTCGACGGTGAAGTTCTCAGCGTATGCGACGGTGACTTTTTTGGGAAAGTAATCCACAGACGGGTCGTAGGTGTCCACGCAACCGGTGGTCAGGTTGGTGGCCGGTCCTTGGGCGCTGGCCGGAAGCGCTGGCCCGGCCAGGCTCAGCAGGAGCAAGACGACGAGCAAACGGCGCGCACTCATAGGGTCTGTTCCTCCACTGCTACTGTGATCAACCCTTCGGTCTGCACCAGTGCTCATGCCCGTCCATCGCGCGGAATGCAGAGGATCAAGACGCCAGAACTGTCCTGACGCCGCCGGCAGGCGTCATCACGAGCCGCCCCATTGCAACAAAAAACCCGACGCGAAGGTCGGGTTCGGGAGCACGCAGGCGTTGGCCAGCGCCCGTGCGCTGGTCACAACAGGGAGGCGGGCGCCGTGCTTCCATCTCCCTCCGCGAGACGATGAAAGCGGATAGAGGCGGGCGACCTGGCTTTCCGGCGCGTCTCCTTCAAGGGAGCGTCACCGGATCACAGTTGCGGGACAGCGCTGGACTCGCACCAGCTTCGCCTTTAAGCTCTGCCATCCGGGGCGGCGAGCACCTCTACCACTACGGACAATGCACTTGGTAAGGCACACGTGCAGCATAGCACGAAACGCGGAGAGCGTCAACAAAAAGTGGACAGTGGGGTGCAAGGGACGTATGGGGGTTTGGAGGCAAAGCTCAGCACGGAGAACGCAGAGGGCACAGAGAAGAACTCAGGGACTTCAATCTGTCCCTCTGCGGTTCAGCGCTCCGTGCTCTCTCACCCTCAGGCCAGGCGGATGGCGCGGCGGACGCGCTCGGTGAGGGCGACGAAGTCAGGCTGATGCAGCAGTTCCAGGCTGCGCGGGCGTTGCAGGGGAATGGGCACATCAGCCACCAGCCGTGCCGGGCGCGGCCCCATCACCAGCACGCGGTCGGCCAGCAACACCGCCTCCGAGATGCTGTGCGTGACCATCAGCACCGTCTTGCGATGGTGCGCCCAGATGCGCAGCAATTCTTCGCTCATCTGCTCGCGCGTCAGGGCATCCAACGAGCCGAACGGCTCGTCGAGCAGCAGCACTTCCGGATCGTGGATCAGCGCCCGCCCGATTGCCACGCGCTGCGCCATGCCGCCGGAGAGCGCCGCCGGATATGCTCCGGCGAATCCTTCCAGGCCGGTCAGTTCCAGCATGGCGCGGGTGCGTTCCACCCGTTCGGTGGGCGGCAGACCGGCCAGCTCCAACGGCAGCGACAGGTTGCCCGCCACGGTGCGCCACGGCATCAGATTCGCCTTTTGGAAGACGATCCCCACACGCCGTTGCGCCCTGGTGAGGGGTTGCCCGTCGAGCAGCACCCGTCCGCTGGTGGGCGTCAGCAGACCGGCCAGGATGCGCAGCAACGTGCTTTTGCCACACCCGCTCGGCCCCACCAGGCAGGTGAAGGACTCGCGCGTCAGGCGGAAGGACACGTCGTCCAGGGCGGGGACGTCCCCTTCGGGGGTGCGGTAGGTGTGACTGATATGCTCGGCGGCCAGCATAGCGGTGCTGATCATGCGCCCTGCCCCTGCAATATGCCTCACTGCGACAGGAAGTCCATGTTGTAGCAAGCGCTCAGATCGTCGAGGGGCGCGTCGAGCAGACCCGCCTGGATGAGAATGTCCTGCGTGGTCTGCCAGGCATCGGGATTGGTGCGCCCCAGTTCGTCGGAACGCCACAACTCAATCGAGTTGAGCAAGACCTGGCGCTGCGTGTCGTACTGGTCTGCGGGCAGGTCTTTGACGTATTTCGTCACTGCGATCTCGAAGGCAGCGTCGGGGTCGGCAATGACATCGGCGATCCCGCGCTGCATCGCGCGCACCATGCCCCGCACCAGTTCCGGTTTGTCGCGGATGGTCTGCTCGTTGGTGACCAGTCCATTGGAGACCAGAGTCGCGTAGTCGGAGACTTCGATCACGTTGACCTCGGTGCACTGCTGCTGAATGGTCAGCGGCTCGTTGACGATGTACACCACCGAAGCCTCCACCTTGCCCTCGCAGACGTTCTCCGCTGCAGCGAAGCCGATCGAGCGCAGTTCGCCCAGGTCGTCTTCGCTCATGCCGGCGGCGTTGAGCAGTGCGCGCAGGCCGATGTAGCTGGCTCCCTGCGGGCCGGGGACACCCACTACCCGGCCTTTGAGGTCTTCGGGTTCGGTGATGTTCAGGTCGGCGGGCGAGACGATCCCCACCGGGAAGCGGTGATACCACTCGAAGACATACACCACCGGACGTTCATTCGCCCGCGCCAGAATGACCTGCTCACCGCTGATCAGCCCGAACTGCAGGTCGTTGCTGGCGATGCGCTCCACGCCATCCGCTTCGTTGAAGCTGTTCTCGAAAGCGATGTCTATCCCCTCTTCGGCGAAGTAGCCGCGCTCTGCCGCCACATAGACGGGGGCGAACTGCACGCTGGGAATGTAGCTCATGAACAGGGTGACTTTGGTCATGCCACCGGACTCTTCGTCCTCGCGCGAGAGCGCATAGGCGACAATGAGCAAGGCGGCCAGGGTCAAGGCGACACCGGCCAGCAACAGCGCGCGCTGGCGAAAGCGTGAGGTCTGGTCAGTCATACAAACACTCCCTTTACTGCTGAATGGGCGATTGCGCGCTTAAGTTTAGCGAGGATGGCGACGTTGGCTAGAGGCTGCGATGAACTTGCGCTTCTCTCCCTTGCGACTGTGTCGCGGGGCGAGGGAACTTGTTTTCCGCCGCAGTAGCGTTTCCCTCACCCCTGCGCCCCTCTCCCACGCGACTGCGTCGCGGGGCGAGGGGAACGGCCTGCGCTGTCACCCGCTGGCGCAGCAGAACAGCGCCGCTACCAGCGACACCCTTCTCCCGCAGCGCGGGCTGAGGGCGAAAAAGTGCCAGAGCACACTCTAGCGTTCCGCCTTGCGACCGGTGAGCGCTGCCAGTTGCGCTTCGAGTTCGGCGCGGCGTTGTCCGGCGGCGATCTCGCCAGCCCGCAGCGCTTGCCGGTAACGGGCGCGCAGCCGCGCCGGAATACTCCGCTCCGACGAAGGGGCGAACAACAGCGCCAGCGCCGTCCCAATTGCGCTCCCGCTCAAAACTCCCCCGACAAATGCCAGCAACCGACGCATGGTCTTCCCTCACTCTCGGCACGACCCGATAGCCTCTGGCAGGTTTTGCAAAGCATGGTCACAGCAGAGCGCTCAGCAGACCGCCCGCTGCGCCCAGGATCACCAGGGTGGCCGCGCTGACCTTGAAGCGCCACAGCAGCAACGCCGCCACTCCCGCTAGCAGTATAGCATAGACATCCACAAAAGCCGCGCGCGCCAGTTCCCAGGTCACGGCGGCCATCAGACCCAACGCCGCCACATTGACGCCGTCCAGCAGGCTGGAGATCGCTGCCGACGCTCGAATACGCGGGATGAGCGGGTTGCTGAGCGCCACGATCGCGAAGGCGGGCAGGTAAAAAGCGGCGGTGGCGATGACCGCGCCAGGCACACCCGCCAGCAGGTAGCCGACGAAGGTAGCGGTGGTGGAGAGTGGGCCGGGGGTCATCTGACCTGCGGCGATCGCGTCAATCAGCGCCTGTTCGCTCAGCCAGGCGTGCCGCTCCACCAGTTCCGCGTGCATGAAGGCAAACAGCACATAGCCGGAGCCGTAGAGCAACGCGCCGATCTTGAAGAACGTCCAGGCCAGGGCCAGCAGGCTGAAGCTGCTCCCTCCGGCTGACACAGGCACCCCCATACCCAGCAGCGGCAAGGGCAGCAACGCCCGTCCCCGCCCCAGGCGGCGGCCCAGCGCGACCGTCAGCCCGCCCGCAATCAGCACGACCACGAAGTTGACGCCCAGGAAGTACAGTGTCAGCGCCAGTACCCCGACCAGCGCCGTCAACGCGCCGGTGATGGCCCTGCGCCCCAGACTCCACAAAGCCGCAACGATCAAAGGGATGATGACTGGCTTGACGCCGTACAGCAGCCAGTTGGCCGCGGGGGTCGTCCCATAGCGGGTATAAACCCAGGCCAGGATCAACGTGATCACCATGCCCGGCAGCACAAAGGCAATGCCGCCCGCCAGCAGGCCACCCAGCCCGGCCCGTAGGTAACCAATGTGCATGGTCATTTCGCTGGAGTTGGGTCCAGGGATCAGGTTGGTCGCGCCCAGCAGGTCGAGGAAATGCTGTTCAGAAACCCAGCGGCGGCGCTCGACCAGTTCGTGGCGCATGATGGCAATATGCGCTGCCGGGCCACCGAACGCCGTCGCGCCGATGCGCAGAAAAACGCTGCCCACCTGCAAGACCTCGCGCCAGGAGCGACGGCCTGGCAGGGGTGAGGCAGTGGAGGCAGGGGTAGCAGCCGGAGTAGAAGAGGCAGGCATGGCCGTTTTCCTGGTTCGCCAGCGCAGACGCAGCGAGAGACCTCCCCGCCCTAGAATAACGATCCCAGCAGTCCCAGAAGCATCCCCAGGACTACCAGCGCCGCCGCGCTGATCTTGAAGCGCCACAGCAGCAGTCCCGCCAATCCCGCTATCAGCACGGTGTAGAGGTCGGGGAAGGCAGAGCGCGCCAGGCTCCACAACACGCCGGCGATCAGGCCCAGCGCCGCCACATTGACCCCGTCCAGCAGGCTGCTGGCCCAGGTTGACTGGCGCAGGCGTGCAATCAGTCCGCCGCTCGCTGCGACAATCAGGAAGGCGGGCAGGTAGATGCCCGTGATTGCCAGCAACGCCCCAGGCGCGCCATGTAACAGGTAGCCGATGAACGCCGCCGAACTGGACAGCGGGCCGGGCATCAACTGGCCCATGGCGATGGCATCGGCCAGTTGCTGCTCGGTCAGCCACTGATAGCGCACCACCAGATCGTCGTGCAGGAAAGCGAACAATACATAGCCCGATCCATAGAGGATCGCGCCCGTCTTCAGGAACACCAGGAACAGCGCTGCCGGGCTGAAGCTGAGCGCCTCCGAAGTCGCCAGCATACCGGCACCGACCAGCGGCAGCGGTAGCAACCCATGACGGCGCACCCAGCCCCGCACTTGCGCCCCATTCTGCACTGCCCACACTAGCAGGCCACCCCCAACCAGCAGAGCCAGCGGGCTGGGACCGGCAAACGTGAGCGCAAAGATTCCCACGCTGACGGCTGCGGTGAAACGGCTGCGGATCGCTTTGCGGCCCAGCCCCCACAATGCCAGGGCGATCAGGGGGATGATCACCGGCTTGATGCCGTAGAGCAGCCATCCGGCAGTAGGGGTAGTGTGATAGCGGGTGTAGGCCCAGGCCAGGATCGTCATCACCAGCACCGCCGGAGCCATGAATCCCAGCCCGGCCAGCACCAACCCCAGCAGACCGGCGCGCGCCTGCCCAACATACATGGCCACCTTGCTGGCCGTCGGGCCAGGGGTCAGGTTGGCCGCACCCACCATATCCAGGAATTGCTCGTCGGTGACCCAGCGCCGTCGCACGACCACTTCGTCGCGGATGAGCGCAATCGAGGCGGCAGGCCCACCGAAGGCCGTCAGGCCAACGCGCAGGAACAGGCGCGCGACAGCGAGTGCTTCGCGCCATGCCGAACGCGAGGGTGCAGGTGTGACACCTGATATGGTGGACACAGGCAGCTACTCTCCCAGGCGCTCGACTCCGCTGCCCGCAGCGGCCTGGCAGACGTACAGATGCGGCGTGAGACCCGTTTTGGCACTATAGGCTGGCCCCACGGCCTCGACGAATGACGCGACGGCGTCGTCGGCCACCAGCGCCACCGCGCACCCGCCGAAGCCCGCGCCGGTCATACGCGCACCATAGCAACCGGGTTGCGCATTGGCGATCTCGACCATGGTGTCCAGTTCAGCGCAACTCACCTCGTAGTCGTCGCGCAGGCTGGCGTGACTTTCGCGCAGCGCCTGCCCGACGGTCTTGAGCGCATTGCCGCGCAGGGCCATGACCGTGATCTGCACGCGCATATTCTCGCTGACGACGTGTTTAGCCCGCCGGTAGAGCACCGCGCCGAGCTTCTCCCTGGCCGCTTCGACCTGATCGGGCGTGGCATCGCGCAGCGCCTCGACGCCCAACACTTCCGCGGCGGCCTCGCACTGCTCGCGCCGGGCGGCGTACTCGGAGTCCACCAGACCGCGGCGCTTGGCCGTGTCCAGGATGACGATGCTGGCCCCTTGTGGGACGGGGACGGGCTTCGTCTCCAGGCTGCGGCAATCAATGAGCAGGGCGTGCCCGGCCTGCCCCAGGGCGGAAGCCATCTGATCCATCACCCCGCAGGGCATCCCAATGAACTGATGCTCGACTTGCACGCCGCCCAGGGCCTTGTCGAGCTGCGTCATCGTCTCACCCACCAGCGCCAGCCCCAGTTCGATCATCACCACTTCCACGGCTGCCGACGACGACAGCCCCGCGCCAATGGGGATGTCCCCGCCGATGACTGCGTCAAAGCCTGGCACGGTGTAGCCCTGGTTCTCCAGCCACCACAACGAGCCGCGCGGGTATTTGCTCCAGGCGGGCAGGTCGGGGTCGTCCAGGTTGTAGAGGGAGAAGGTGGTCTCGGCGTGAAAATCAGTCGAGATGAGATGCACAGTGCGATCGCGGCGCGGACGGGCGGCCACGTAGATGGCCCGGTCAATGGCGGCAGGCAGCACGAAGCCGTCGTTGTAGTCGGTGTGCTCGCCGATCAGGTTCACGCGCCCCGGCGCGCGCGCCAATAACGTTGGCCGACTTCCGAAACGTTCGGCAAAGGTCTTGAGAACGGTGTCCTTGGCGGTCATGGCACTTTATTCCAGCGATGCAGCCCAATACCTGCGGGAGTATACCGCAAGGCACGCCCGGCGGGGATCATTCGGGTTTGGGAGCAGAATCCATCACGGCGAGCGCAGAGCCCACAGAGAAAGACACAGAGGTCCTTTCCTATCCCCTCCGCGTCTTTGCCATTCAAGATCGCTGCCCCAGGGCGCACATGCGCCCGCTCATTCGGTGGAGGCGAGTTGTTCGGCTTCGCTGCGAGTATCTACCAGAAAAAGAGACAGCCCGTTGAACAGTCTCTGGTCCAGCACACGATCCTGGCGAGTGCGCACCCAGCCCGGCACATACTTCAGGGCGACCGGCCCATCGGACGCGCGGGTCAGGGCGATCTCGTTGCCGTGTCCGGTTTCGTCAGCCACCGTGCGGGCGACGACCCACACCCGCTTCACGGGTGAGCCGAAGGACAGGTCGTCCTCTTCTTCCGGAAGCCAGGCATAAGCGAAATCGTCTATCGGGGCATAGCGCCGGAAGGCCAACATTTCGACCGGATTGGCCGCCAGCACGCCATCGCCAAGCTGGTAATGGGCTGCCACATACCCGGCCACGCCGCGCCAGTCCTCTTTGTAATGATCGCCCTTCCGGAACACATCCAGGGTGATGGCGAGTCCGGTCAGACAGACCAGTGCCACCGCTCCGGCGGCCAGATAGGGACGGCGCGGCCCGGCCAGCCACAGCCAGCCGCGCAACATCAGGGTGATGAGCGCGGGCAGGATGACGACGAAGTAGCGATCCACGTACAGCGGGTGCACCAGCCAGGAAATGGCGAAGACCAGCGCCAGCGTTCCCACCACCAGCCAGAACCAATACCATTGATCCGGCTCGGTCCGATAGTGCCGCGCAGCGTAGAGCATCCCCGCGCCCAGCCCGATCAGCGCCACCAGTACCGCGGGCAAGGTCAGCGCCGGAAGGGTCTTGCTGGTGCCCACCGTCATGGCGCTGAGGGTGAGCAGCAGGTCTTGCGGCTGCGGCTTGAGAATCCAGCCCAGCCCTACCGACACTGCCTCGGACTGAAGCATGTAGACGATCCACACCAGCAGGGGGATCGCCGCGACAACCTGCGCGGCGATCCAGCGGCGAAACAGCGCCCGTTTGCGCCGCAGCAAGAAGCCGAACACCAGATACTGGGCGAAGGACAGCCCCGCCGAGAAATAGTGACTGATGTAGCCCGACATGGTCGCCAGCACGAACAGCGCCCAGTGTGCCCGCGTGCGCGCGCCGCTAAGGAGCTTCAGGAAGGCATAAGAGGCCAGCAATGCCAGCACGAAGGCCAGCGCGTAGACGCGCGCCGTGCGCGACAGCCAGATATGGTAGGGGTTGCAGGCCAGCAGCGCGCCTGCGCCCAGGGCCAGCCAGGGCGAGCGATATAGCCGCTCAGTGGCCCACATCATGCCCCCAATACCCAGCACACCTAATAGCGCCGAAAACGAGCGCAGCGCGAAGTCCGAACTGGTGGGGTAAACGTGCAGCAACAGGTAGTACAGGGGCGTCTGGTGGCCGTTCTCCCGCACCATCGGCATGCTCTCTTTAAGCGGGGCACGCGCCCAGATGAGCGTAAAAACCTCATCAATCCACAGGCTTGGCCCGCCCAGGTCATAGAAGCGCAGCGCTGCTCCGGCCAGCATAATCAGCGCAGCCAGAAACCAGAACAGACGGGGGCGAAGGGCAGTGAGGCCGGTCATGGGCACGCTCCTGCTCAGGCTCTCGTGTAATGGACGTCCGGTTGCTGGCGCAGGCGGTCAGCGGCCTGCTCGGCGGTGATGTCGCGCTGCGGCGTTGCCAGCATCTCATAGCCGACCATGTGCTTCTTGATCGTCGCGCTGCGCAGCAACGGCGGGTAGAAGTGCGCGTGCAGGTGCCAGAAAGGATAGGTTGCGCCGTCGGTTGGCTGCTGGTGAAAGCCCATGCTATAGGGGAACGACGTGCGAAACACATTGTCGTAGCGCACCGTGATTTGCCGCAGCGCATCGGCCAGGGCGTCGCGCTCGGCGTCGTCGAGCGCCGGGATGCCGGGCACGGCGCGGTTGCTGATCAGCAGCGTCTCGAAGGGCCAGATGGCCCAGAAGGGCACCAGCACCGTCCAGTGCTCATTGGCATAGACGATGCGCTCCCCGCGGCGGCGCTCTTCGGCCAGATACTCGGCCAGCAGGGTCATGCCATAGGCGTTGTAGTAGTCGCGCTGCGCGATCAATTCTTTTTCGATCTCGCGCGGCAGGCGCATGGTAGACCAAATCTGGCCGTGTGGGTGCGGATTGGACGCGCCCATCATCTCGCCGCGGTTCTCGAAAATCTGCACATAGCCAATGAAATCGCGCGTGCCCAGGTCGAGCGTCTGCTCGGCCCAGGTATCTACCACGCGGCGGATGTCAGCCGTTTCCATCTGTGCCAGGGTGAGATCGTGGCGCGGGCTGAAACAGATCACCCGGCAGATGCCGCGCTCGCCCTGCACGCGAAACAGCGGGTGATCTGTCGGCTCGTCGGTAGGGGTATCCGGCAATAGCGCAGGAAAATCGTTGTCGAAGACGAACGTACCCGTATAGGGCGGGTTGACGTTGCCCCCTGCGCGGGCATTGCCGGGGCACAGGTAGCAGGTCGGGTCATAGACCGGGCGCGTCTCCGGCGGCGGGCTGGCGACTTCGCCCAACCAGGGGCGTTTGGCGCGGTGCGGCGAGACCAGAATCCATTCGTTGGTCAGGGGGTTGAAGCGGCGGTGCGGATGTTCCGTCGGGTCGAACATAAGCAGTCCTTCGCGAGCACATGCAGGGCAAAGTTGACCTGGGAAAAGTGTACTGAGCCGCGCTGCTTTGTGCTACCTGCTGTGCGCCCAGGGGTGAAATTCACTACAGAGGCTGCCGAAGCCACAGAGAACGCCTAGAGGTTCTCTAGAGCGCGTTATGCACTTTTTCTCCCTCAACCCCAACCCCTTCTCCCGCAGCGCGGGCTGAGGGGGCGACACTAGGCTGAAGAGTAGAAGCTAGCTGTCAGAAAAGCCTGTCGGCCTTCACGGAACAAGCTCCAGCGGCGCACATAGGAGCCATCGGCGCGGCGTCTGGGCCG
>DAOTZZ010000019.1:0-7888 GCA_034433965.1 Anaerolineae bacterium | reverse complement strand
GACGGCCCTGGCCCTGGTGGTGGGGGATGATCTGCGCGCCGCCGACAATGAACTGGCCAAGCTGGCCGCCTACACCGGCGGCGAGCGCCCTATCACCGAAGCCGACGTCGCCCTGCTGACGCCCTATGTCGCCGAAGCGAGCATCTTCGACATGGTGGATGCGCTGGGGCGACGTGATGGCCGCGCGGCGCTGAGCCTGCTGCACCGCCTGTTGCAGGAAGACGATCCGCTGCCCATCTTCGGCATGATCGTGCGGCAGTTTCGTCTGCTGCTGCTGGCGCGGGAGTATCTGGACGAGGGAGGAACGCCGCGTCAGGCAGGAACGGCGCTGGGTGTGCATCCCTACGTCGCTGAGAAGGTCGTCGGTCAGGCGCGCGCCTTCACCCTGGAACAACTCGAAGCGATCTATCACCATCTGCTGGACACAGATGTGGCGATCAAAACCGGCAAGGTAGACGCTGCCCTGGCGCTCGACCTGCTGGTTGCTGGCGTTGGCTCCTGACTCCCAGGTCCGAGCGCCGCCGTCCCCTCTCCGCCCGTCTTCATGATTTTTTCATAGCATTTTCATCTGTTTTTCCCCCAAATTTCAGGGTTCTGGGCTATCGTGTAAGTAGGCGTTGGAACTTTCGCCCCACCGCTGCGTACAGATCAGTGACACCCTGAACCCCTGACTGTGCAGCAAGGAGGGCGAAGATGTTCACCGTAGGGCCGATCGGATGTCTGCAATGCCTGTGGATTCTCGTTGTTGGAGGTACAGCCGGTTACCTGGCGGGCTACGTCATTCGCAGACGCGGTTACAACCCGATCGGCAACGTGTTACTGGGCATGGCTGGCTTTCTGGTAGGCAGCCTGCTCTTCGGACGCATGGGCACAGCGAGCCTGTGCGGAGCGATCATTGTCTCTTTCCTGGGCGCGCTGGTGCTGATCCTGGGCGTCCGGCTGCTGCTAGACGAGAACTTCGCCCGCTGAACGAGCATGGCAGCGGGCGCGGCGAAAGGCGAAAGCCGTGTTCACCATCATTCAGCCAGAAAACCTGGCCCACGCGCTAATCATCGAAGTCGTCGGACGACTCGATAGCGATCACGCCGAAAGACTGGCCGAACAGGCGCAAGCGGCGCTGCGGTCAGGCCGCGTGCATCTCGTTTTCGACCTGAGCGGAGTCAGCTTCATCAACAGCGCCGGGCTGCGGGCATTGGTGCAGACCATCAAGGGAGCGCAGATGTCCGGCGGCTCGCTAACTCTGGTCAACCCGTCCGAAAGCGTCTGGCGGGCGCTGCAACTGGTCGGCCTGGACAGCGTCTTGCCCGTCGTCTACGATGCGCAATGGAATCCGCTCCATCCAGGGCTTGCGCCGGTTGCCCGGCAGATGTGCGTCCTCGCCTAGCACCTCTTCTTCTCTACCTCTCCAGGCTTCATACAGGACACGTTCGCCGAAGAGACCCCCACAGGGGAGGGCTGTGCTACAATTGCAGGCACACAGAAAACCTGATAAAGGAGCATTTGCATGAGCGAGACCAAAATCGCCTGGATTCACGACGAAATCGCGCAGTTGCAGGCGCAAGGGCTGTTCACCCACATTCGCACCCTGGATAGCCCTCAGGGAGCCTGGCTCGTCGTGGATGGCAAGCGTGTGCTCAATTTCTCTTCCAACAATTACCTGGGGCTGGCGAATCATCCAAAGCTGATCGCCGCCGCCAAGCAGGCTATGGATCGCTACGGCGTCGGCCCGGCGGCGGTACGCACCATCGCCGGCACCATGTCGCTGCACGTGGAACTGGAACGTCGCTTGGCCGCTTTCAAAGGGGTCGAGGCGGCCATCACCTTTCAGAGCGGGTTCACGGCGAACCTGGCGACCATCCCGGCCCTGGTAGGGCGTGGCGACGTGATCTTCTCCGACCGTCTCAATCACGCCAGCATCATTGACGGCTGCCGCCTCTCGCGAGCGCAGATCGTCGCCTATGAGCACTGCGATCCGGACGACCTGCGCCGTCAGATCAAAGCCACCAGCGAATACGGGCGACGCCTGATCGTCACCGACGGCGTGTTCAGCATGGATGGCGACATCGCCCCCCTGCCCGAACTCTACGAAATCGCCGCCGAGCACGACATCTTGCTGATGGTGGACGACGCGCACGGCGAAGGCGTGCTCGGTCGCGGTGGGCGCGGCATCGTGGATCACTTCGATCTGCACGGCAAGGTGGATATCGAAGTGGGCACGCTGAGTAAAGCCTTTGGTGTAGTGGGCGGCGTGGTAGCTGGCAAACGGGTGATCGTGGACTGGCTGCGACAGCGCGGGCGGCCCTTCCTTTTCAGCAGCGCTATGACTGTGCCGGACGTAGCCGCGTGTCTGGCCGCGGTAGACCTGCTGGAAGAGAGCACCGAACTGGTAGACCGGCTATGGCAAAACGCCGAGTACTTCAAGTCGGGCATGCAGGCGCTCGGCTTCAACACGGGGCGCACGCAGACGCCCATTGTGCCAGTGATGTTGGGCGAAGCCCCCCTGGCGCAGCAATTCAGCAAGCGCCTGTTTGAGGAAGGGGTGTTCGCCATGGCCATCGGCTACCCGACCGTGCCGCAGGGACAGGCGCGCATCCGTGTGATGAACAGCGCCACGCACTCGCGCGACGATCTCGACCTGGCGCTGGACATCTTCGCCAAGGTTGGGCGCGAACTGGGCGTCATCGCCTGAGCGCGAACATCCCCATCGTTCCCCCAAAAGCACGCCCGGCGATCACACCGATGGCCGGGCGCTACGTTCTCCCACGTTACGGATTGGCTAAAGCTGAAACCCCTGGCGAAAGCGCACGATCTTACGCCGGTAGTTGGTCACGTATTCCTGCAACTTGGCTTCCAGTTCGCACCAACGCTCGCTGCGCAAGACCTCCTGGATGGTGTCCAGTTCCTCGGCCACATATTCGACCTGGCGCAGGTGATGCTCGCCGTCGGTGTAGCCGGGGATGGTCTGGAACGCGCCAAACAGATACAGGCCCATCTCGTGCAGGGCAGGCACCATTTCGGACATGACGAACTGGAAGTATGCTTCAGCATCCGGCGTGGCCAGATCGTAAAAAAGCATCAGTTTGTAGCGGGGGACAATGTGCCTGGTCATAGTGCGCGTCGTCTTTAGTTGAGAATCAGTGATAATGAGCGATGTCTAACGCGCATTCCTGCATCTTCAGCGCCAGATGCCGGGAATTGCCGTGTTGCACTGAGGACACACCCCACCCGTCGCCGAAAGGCGATCTTCGATGACCATGAAGCCGCGCCGCCGAATCAGGGTGGTACCGCAGCCAGGGCAGCGCGTGTCCTCCCACGAGCCAGTGCGCCCCGGCAGGTTGCCAGAATAGACATATTTCAGACCGGCCTCGTAGCCGATCTCAGCCGCGCGCACCAACGTTTCGGCGGGCGTGCTCCCGCGGTCGGTCATCTTGTAGTCCGGATGAAAAGCGGTGACGTGCCAGGGAATATCAGGGGATACGCTGCGGATGAAAGTGGCCGCCTCCCATAGTTCTTCGTTGCTGTCGTTGAAACCGGGCACTACCAGGGTCAACACCTCCAGCCAGATACCCGCCTCGTGGACGAGCCGGATGGTCTCCAGCACGTGTTGCAGCACCCCGCCCAGTTCCTGACGGTAGTGGCGATCCTGCATGGTCTTGAGATCGATCTTCATGGCGTCGAGCCAGGGTTTGAGGTAGTCAATCACCTCTGGCGTGCCGTTGCCGTTGGACACATACATGGTCAACATGCCCGCCGCTTTGGCCCGCTTGAAGATTTCCACCGCCCATTCGGTGGTGATCAGCGGCTCGTTGTAGGTACTGGCAACGGCGCGGGTACGGCGGCTGCGGCCCAGGGCAATCAGTTCGTCGGCGGTGATGGGGATGAAATCGCGCCCGGCGGCTTCGTCGCGCAGCGTCTGCGAAATCTCCCAGTTCTGGCAGTAGCTACAACGGAAATCGCAGCCCAACATGCCGAAACTAAGCACCGACTGCCCAGGGGTGACATGGAAGAAGGGCTTCTTTTCGATGGGATCGATCTGCAACGCGCCAACATAGTTGGCCGGTACGCGCAGCACCCCCCCATCGTTGAAGCGCACTTTGCAGATGCCGCGCCGCCCATCCTTCAGCAGACAGCGATGACCGCAGGCCACGCAGCGGATCTTCTTTTCCTCGGCGTCTACGACTTCATACAGCGCGCCGGGAACAGTCCGTTCGTCGAGCAGGTCTTGCAGGCGCACAGCCCCAGCCATGAACTTCGCTTCCCCTTCATGAGTGTCTTTTTAGACTCTAGCACAAACTCGCGAGCAGTGGTTAGTGGCAGGCAAAAAAGAACAGCGCCAGTGCTGTCCGCCCGGCGCTGCTGCAATGGCAAACCATGCCCATATGCCTCTACACGGTCTCCAGCCGACGCCCTTCCTTGGCACGACGGGCCAGCATCAGGATATCGTAGGCGCTCTGGCGGGCGCTGCTGGTCTCCGCGCCGAGCATCTCGGCCAGTTCCTCGACGCGCCCTTGATCGTCCAGCCGCTGCACACGCGTCACGGTGCGGTTGCCCTGCACGTGTTTACTCACCCGGTAATGCGCGTCGCCAAAACCGGCCAGTTGCGCCAGGTGTGTGACCACCAGCACCTGATGCGTCTCCGACAACCCCCACAATTTGTGGCCGACTACCGTGCCCAGACGACCGCCGATGCCCTGATCGATCTCATCGAAGATCAGCGTCGGCACCTGATCGGCGTGCGCGAGCACGCTCTTGAGCGCCAGCATGATACGCGCCGTTTCGCCGCCAGAAGCGACCCTCGCCAACGGGCGCGGCGGCTCGCCGACGTTGGCTGCCAGGTAGAACTCCAGCCGGTCAATGCCCGTCGCGTCGAAGGCCAGGCGGCGGTCGCCGACGTAACACCCCTCCGGATCGTCCTGGTGCTCGAAAATCACCTCGAAGCGGGCGCGCTCCATGCGCAGATCGGCCAGTTCGGCTACGATCCCTTGGGTGAGACGTGCTGCCGCTTCGTGGCGTTGCTGACTGAGCCAGGCCGCCTTCTGCCCGATGTCACGCAGCAAGCGCTCTTCTTCGGCGCGCAGCTCGGCCAGGCGCTCCTCGCTGTGCGTGATGGTCTCCAGTTCCGCTTCGGCGCGGCGGGCATATTCCAGCACCGCCTCAATGGAGCCGCCATATTTGCGCTTCAGCCGCGCCAATACATCGAGCCGCTCCTCGATTTCGTCCAGCCGACGTGGGTCGAACTCCAGATTGTCACGGTAGGCGCGCAGCGACCGGGCCAACTCCTGGCACTGCGTGCTAATCAACTCGGCCAGTTCGGCATATTCCGCCGTTGTTGGGTCGAGACGAGCCAGCTTGGAGAGCACCAGTGCCGCCTGCGCCAGCACATCTTCTGCGCCCGCGCGATCCGCCAGGTCACCGCTGAGCAATAGCAATGCCTCGGCGGAAAGTTCGGCGATCTTCTCGACGTTCACCAGACGATTGCGTTCCTGGCGCAACTCTTCCTCTTCTTCAGGGCGTGGATTGGCGGCGCGGATTTCTTCTGCCTGGAACTGCAACATATCTACACGACGGGCCAGGGCCGCTTCGTCGGTGAGGAGGTCGGCGATCTGTGCGCGCACGCTCGCCAGTTGCCGCACCAGCGCGCCAAGCGCCTGCCGTTGCTCGTCCAGGCCCGCGAAGCGATCCAGCAAGAACAGGTGTTGCGCAGGACGTAGTAGCGACAGGTGCTCGCTCTGGCCGTGAATATCTACCAGCAACGCCCCCACATCACGATAGACCGAGAGCGTGCACAGACTACCATTGACACGCGCCTGACTGCGCCCATTGGCGCGCACCTCCCGCGAGAGCACCACCTCGTCGGCGCTTTCCCCTTCCAGCCCCTCGCGGGCCAGCAGTTCTGTGATCTGCGCCTGTAAGTGAGGCGGCACCCGAAACGTACCCTCGACGATGGCGCGGTCGGCACCAGCGCGTACCAGCGTAGCATCCGACCGCTCGCCGAGCAGCAGGTTGACCGCATCCACGATGATGGATTTGCCCGCGCCCGTTTCGCCGGTGATGACAATGAAGCCGGGTTCCAGGTGCAGGGTGAGTTCGTCAATGATGGCGAAATCTTTGATACGCAGTTCTGCCAGCATAGGTTGCCTGCGTCTTTCAGCGAGGGCGTCGCGCAGAGCGCGCGCCGCTCACAGATGCAGCCGGAACTGTGCTACCGCCGCTCCGGTCGCCATGAACAGGTAAATGCCAATCGCCAGCGGATTCCACAGGAAGAACGGCAACGCTCCCAACACCACCGCCGTGCCCACAATGGCCGCCGTATACCGCCCGCGACGCTTGCCGGTCAGCCGCCAGACGACATTGCCAATGAGTCCCCCTGCTGCAGGGGAGAGAAAGAAGGCAAACAGGAACCAGCCCAGCCGCGCCACAATCGCCGCTGCTACAAAGCTCACCACCAGGCTGACCACTGCTGCCACGAGATAGTCCACCATCTGCGCGTTGAAGAATTTGTCCTGCTGCTCACGCACACACTCGCGGCAACGATAGCCCACCGGTGTCTTGACAGCGCATTTGGTACACATAGGGCGACCACAACGGTTGCAGCGCAAGGTCGTTGCCACGGTAGGATGCACTGTGCAGTAGAGCGTCTCTTCGGCGTCGGCAAGCTGAACCGTACCAGAGCGATCGGGCACCGTCATCATCGGGTCACTTTCTCTCTCCGCCGCGGATATTACATCGCCAGCGGGCCAGATCATTATGGCAGATTCTGACCCGAACCGGGAGAATTGCCCAGCCGGTTTTGCCCTGGGCGAGAGGGTACACGCGGTTCCAGGCGGTCGAGCAGGGAACGGTAGAAATAGTTGCGGTCGCGCAGGCGCACAAAGCGGCTGACGCTGTCGCTGGCCCAGATCACCACCTGATCGAGCGCCTTCATGCTGGCCAGCAGTTCGCCGTCCACGGTCAACACCACTTCGGCCACCGTGTGCGGCTCCACTACCACCTCCACCGTCACCCCCTGCGACAGCACCATTGGGCGATCCATGCTCAGGTGCGGAGCCACCGGCACCACCAGGATATTCTTCAACTCCGGCGGCAAGATTGGTCCTCCGGCAGCGAGCGCGTAGGCCGTCGAACCGGTGGGCGTGGCCACGATCAGGCCATCGCAGTAGTAGGTAGTCGCCCAACCCCCATCAATGTAGGTTTCGAGCTGTACCAGCTTGGCGATGGCCCCGCGGCTGATCACCACGTCGTTGAGCGCTTCGCTGGCGATGACCGGCACCCCGTTGCGCCGTACCTCGCAGCGGATCATCATCCGCTCTTCGATCCAGTAGCGCCCTTCCAGCAACGCGGGCAGACTGGTCTCCCATTCCTCCGGACTGATCTCCGTCAAGAAACCCAGATAGCCCGTATTGATGCCCAGCACCGGCACGTTCTCCGGCGCACAGGCGCGCGCTGCTCGCAGCATGGCCCCATCGCCGCCGATGGCGATCACCAGGTCGGAGCCGCGTACCAGCGAGCGCACGCGTACCGCGTCCCATACGGAGCGCGTCCAGGTAGTGATGCCGTGCTCCTGCAACGATCGGGCTACCGTCTGGGCCAGGGGCGCTGTAGCGGGCCGCAAGGGATGTGCCAGGATGCCAATCCGCTGAAAACGCTGCACGAGCCACCTTCACCTTTCGCCGGGCCAGACACCGCGATTGTATAGCCGGACGGGGGGGGCGTCAACCAAAGCTTCAAGGCTTCCAGGGCTGGCTGGACAAGACCTGTACACAAGGGTACGATTCCCGCCGCGTGAAGTCAGCCTGAATAAGGAAGGAACGAGCGCCATGACCGCCCCCTGGAATAATATGTGGAAAGCGAACTGGGAGACCGTCCGGCAACGCTTCATCGCCTGGTG
>DAOTZZ010000018.1:0-3000 GCA_034433965.1 Anaerolineae bacterium | reverse complement strand
CCCGCGCCCAGGGCGGTGCCGCGCACGTCCGTGCCAAAATCACCGCGGGCCGACGCGCCAGGACGATCACCAGCATGATGGCCGCCACGCCAGCGACCAGCGCCCACATACGCCAGCGCCCGCGCCCAGGGCGGGAGACTTCAACCGTATGCTCCTTCTCCCATTGTACAGCCAATTGCTGGCGCAGGCGCAGGCGAAAGGCGGGGTCCGGCCCGGCAGCAGGCCCAACCAGCCGATTCAGCGCCCGCACGACCCTGGCTTCACCCTCTATGCCGGGCGGCGGCGCGGGATCAGCGCCTGCCAGCAAGTTGTCGGTATAGGTCACCAGTTCCTCAGTAATGCCCGTATGCTCGTCCATTCTCAATCCCCTATCGCGTCGCGGATGGCCTGAATGGCCCTCCGGTAGAGCGACTTCACCGCTTCGAGCGACTGCCCGCGCGCCTCAGCAATCTCGTTGAAGGTCAGCCCGTCGGCGAAGCGCATCAGGATGATTTCCTGGTAGTGCTCCGGCAACGCCGCCAGAATGCCCTGCAACAAAGCGCGTTCGTCGCCTCGCTCGTGTCCCTCTGTCCCCGCCAGAGGTCTGTCCTCCACTGCGTCCAGCGAGACGGTCGCCGGGTCATCGTGCCGGTTGCGCCGCCGGTAGAAGTCGGCGATCTGCCGGTTGACGATGGTATACAGCCAGGTGCTGAAGCGAGCATTGTGTTCGAAGTGTCGAATGGAACGAAACACAGCCATGAAGACGTCTTGCGTCACATCTTCGGCGTACTGAGGCGGCACCCGGCTACATACCCTGCGATAGACCCGATCCAGGTAGCGCTCATAGAGTGCCAGGAATGCATCACGATCCCCTTGTTGTGCCCGCCTGGCCAGAGCCTCATCCGTGCTCATTGCGCTTCCCTAATATTTTGTCGCGGTGAAAGGCACAATCGGGTCGCAGACCTGCTGCCTCAGAGTGCTGCTCCCCTGAACAAAAAACATGAGCTGTCCTATGCCTGAGCGTTCCGGCCAGCTCCTGCCTCATACCCTCGCCAGGGCGTCCCTCACCAACCGGCCAGCGCGGCCTCGACGGAACTATAGGGGTCGAAGAAGCGGTCGAAACCGATGATGGCGAAGATGCGCTGTACGCGCGGACTGAGCGCGACCAGGCGCAGGTCGCCGCCGTTGGCGCGGCTGCGCGTCAGCACGTCCGCCAGAGTGCGCAGCCCGGCGCTGTTGATATAGGAAACCCCCGCCATATTCAGCACCAGGCGGTATTGCCCGGCGGCCAGCGCATCCTGCAGGGCGCTGTCGAGTTCCCCGGCCCCCTCGCTGTCCACCCGGCCTTCGAGTTCGAAGACCAGCGCCCCGCCGTACTCGCGTTTTGTGATCTGCATCCCACTTCACTCCCTCTGCGGGGCGCGCGCCTCTCAGCCGCGCCCGGCGACCAGACGCTGATCGATCTGTTCCTGCGGCACCAGTTGACCGTCGCGCACTTCCTCGACGCGCGGAATCTGCCCGGCCAGGTCGCGGTCGTGCGTGACCATGACGATAGTCATGCCCTGCGCCACCAGGTCTTCGAACATGGCGAAGACCAGCCCCGCCGAGACGGCGTCGAGGTTGCCGGTCGGTTCGTCGCCGACCAGCACCTTGGGGTTATTGGCCAGCGCCCGCGCGATGGCGGCACGCTGCTGCTGCCCGCCGGAAATCTGGCTGGGGTACTTGTGTGCCACATCCGGCAGGTCTACCATCTCCAGCAGTTCCATGGCGCGTTCCTTGCGCCGCCCGCGATAGGTGCCGGTGTAGTACATGGGCATCATCACGTTCTCCAGCACCGTCAGGGTGGGCAGCAACTGGAAGAACTGGAAAACCACGCCTATGTTGCGCCCGCGCCACTTGGCCACCTGGTTTTCGCTGAGTTTGGTCAGGCGCTGCCCCGCCACGTAGACTTCGCCGGACGTGGGGCGGTCTATGCCGGTGATCATGTTGATCAGCGTGCTCTTGCCGCTGCCCGACGGCCCGACGATGGCGACAAACTCGCCTTCCTTGATCTCCAGGTTGACGCCCTTCAGCACTTTCAGCGGGCCAGCTTTGGTCTTGTAGATTTTCTCAACGTTTTGCAACGAGATGACCGATCCAGACTGCGCGTTGCTCATTTCGTCTTCTCCCAGGCAGTTCACGCGCTATTGGTAGCGTAGAATGTCCGATACGGTGCGGCGGGCCGCGGAGATGGACGGCCACAGGCTGGCCACCGTCGCGATGATCAACATGCCCACCAGACCCAGCCCCAGCACCCACAGCGGGTAGCTGAACTCGAAGAATTCGGCGAAGCCCAGCCCATTCAGCAGGCTGATCGCCAGCCCATAGCTGAGAGGGATGGCAATCAACCAGGCCAGCACGCCGATCAACAACCCCTCCACCAGGAACTGTACCACGATCGTCCGCGATCCTGCGCCGATGGAGCGCATCACGCCGATCTCCTTCTGGCGCTCGAAAACGGCCATGGAGAGCGTCGTCAGCAGGCCGATCGCGCCGACCGCGGCCATCACCGCCGAGGTGATCTGAAAGATCATGTTGAAGACCAGGATGCCCTCGGCGATCTGCTCCTGCTGCTCGACCATGTTGGCGAAACTGGCCGTCACGCCGTCCGCCAGCAGCGTTTCGGAGATTTGGGCAATGGCATCGTCCACGGCGGCGGCGCTGGGGTCTTCCGCCACCAGCGTCACCAGGTACGACGTGGGCAGCGGCGGGTCGTCCGACGGATCGTCGGGCGTGCCCGCATCGCCCAGCACAAAGCCCGCCTGGCGTGCCAGGTCTTCCCACTTCATCAACACGAAGGGGAACGGATAGGAGGCCACCCCGATGATCTCATACTCAGCCGTGCGCCCGCCCGCCGACACTACCACGTGATCGCCCGTGCTCTTGCCGGTGGACTGAGCCGCAGGAGTGGTGAGCACCACCCCGGCGCGGGTCGGGTCTTCATCCCAGCCGGTGCCGCTCTCGAAGGTCAGGTCAACCGCG
>DAOTZZ010000017.1:0-3694 GCA_034433965.1 Anaerolineae bacterium | reverse complement strand
CTGAGTGGCCGGAAGCCGTCTTTGCTGCGAACGATCAAATGGCCATTGAGGCCATCATGGTTGCTCAGGAACAGGGACTCCATGTCCCAGAAGATATTGCCATTGTCGGGTTCGACGACATCCCGATGGCAGGTTCTACCGCTCCCGCTCTGACCACCGTACACCAACCTATCTACGAGCTAGGGTGGCATGCGGCTCAGACAGCGCTGGCCATGATCAAAACTGCCAGAGACAAACGACCACTCGCCGCTCCTCGCCTGACTCTGCTGCCTACTTCATTGGTTGTTCGCCGTTCGTGTGGTTGCAAGGGGTAGTTCCCCTTGTTCGCCACGCGAACGCTTCTTGCGCGGTTGTTGTAAAAGCGCTTTTACAATCAGAAGGAGGGAAAGAACCGATAAACGCACACAGTCAGTACACGTCGTTTGAACGATAAATGAAGTAGATCGAGGATAGGAAAGGAGCATTTCAGATGTTCTCTCTTCGGCACTTGTTAGTACGCGTGGTGCTGATTCTGGCCGTCGCCAGTGTCCTTCTGGCTCCACAGGTGTCCCGTGCCCAGGATCAGCCTATGGCCGATAAGATTCGGGTTTCGATTGTGGCTGGCGCCATGCAAGATACCATGTCCCGGCTGGTGGAGAAGTATCAACAAGCCAACCCGGGCGTGACGGTGACGCTGGAGCTGGAACCGGAAGGCGGTGCGTTTCAGGCGCTGATCGCTGCTGGTAACCAACCCGACCTGATCATCACTTCCTTCGGGCCTATGTTGGGCACGCTGGCCGAACAGAAAGCTGCCGTCGTCCTGGACGATCTGCCCGGTGCGGCGGAGCTGTTCGAACGGCTGGTTCCGGCCACCCTGCAAAAGCTCTATGGCCACTACTACTATGTTCCGATTGGGATCGACATCACGCTGATGATTTACAACAAAGCCCTCTTTGAGGAAGCGGGTCTCGATCCAGACAAGCCACCCACCACATGGGACGAATTCCTGGCCGCCATTGCTGCCATAGATGCCTTGCCGCCTCGCGAGAATGGCGATGAAGTCTATGGGACGGTGTTCTGGAACGAGGCGCTGCAATGGGGCGGCTGGTACTGGAACATGCTACAGCCAATCTACCTCAATGCGAACCAGGGGCGCTGCCAGTTGCTCAACAATCTGGCGACGGACATCATCTTCGACCGCGAGGAGTGCGAGCTGGATAAGTTCTTTGAGTTCGTCAAGGCAGCCCAGCAATACGCTCCGCCGACCATGGAGAAGAACTTCTTTGGTCGCAACATCGGCACTTGGCTGCAATATGGCTACTCCTGGGAACCCAACCTGAAGTCGGCGGCGGGCCAGCCTATGGTGATCGGCGAGGATGTGGGCGTTGCGCCAGTGCCTGTCCCCAACGAAGGAGACACCAGCTTCACCACCCTGGGCGGTCGCGCCATGATGATCCTCAAGACTACGCCGGAGCGCGAAGCCCGCGCCTGGCACTTCCTCCAGTTCTTGATGGAAGACGAGAACAACTATCAGTTCATCACTGAGTTGGGTTACCTGCCAGCTCTCCTCTCGCTCCAGGACGATCCCTACTTCCAGGAACCGGCTCGCCAGCCTTTCGTGCAACTGCTCGAACACGGCTATGTGCCAGAGCAATTCGCCACAGCAGAGCGGGCCGCTTCGGCCTTGCAAGGGGTCTACTTCCAGGTAGTGGTCGAGGGGTCTATCCCGCTGGAGGACGCTGTCGCAGCTGCGGCCAAGGCAGCGCGTGAGGCCATCCGGACCCAATAGTTAGCCTCTGGTAGCGGTGGTGCGTGCAGCAGCGCGCACCACCGCTGCGTTAGTTAGAGCGTAGTCAGAATAATCTTGCGAGGGAACATCGTGACTTTACCCGCTGTCACTTATTCACCACCCCTAGCGCGTTCGCGTCTGTTACATCGTATCCGACAATATTGGTGGGGCTATGTGTTTGTCTCGCCCTGGGTGTTGCTGTATCTTGTCTTCGGACTATATCCGTTGGTGTTGTCGTTTTTCCTGACCTTTTTCAACTATTCGTTTGTCACTCCTGGCGACCGTACCTTTGTCGGCCTCGGCAACTGGGTTCGCGGGATAGAAGACCCGCTCTTCTGGAAGAGCCTGTACAACATCATCCTTAACCAAGCGGTGTTCATCTTGCTCAAGAACGGCCTGGGATTGTTCTTGGCCGCCCTGCTTTTCCGCGTGACTGTCGGCGCGCGGATTTTCCGCACGATCTATTTTTTGCCAGTCATCACTTCTACGGTGGTGCTAATGACGGTTGGGGATAACCTGGCCGGCCCCGGCGGAGCCGTGCAGCTCTGGTTGATGGATGTGGGCCTGCTGTCCAAGCCTGTCTTCTGGAAAGCATATGACACACTGCCCATGATCATCATCGCCATTATCAACACCTGGAAATGGTTTGGCATCAGCACCGTCATCTTGCTGGCGGGAATGTACGGCATAGACCCCCGTCTATTCGAAGCCGCCGCCGTTGACGGGGCCAACGGGCTGCAAATCTTTCGTCGCATCACGATTCCTATGTTGCAACCCCAACTCTTCTTTCTGTTGGTGGTAGATGTGATCAACGGGCTGCAGATGTTCGGCGAGATTCTGAGCATCGGCTTCAACGTCTATGGGGGGATCAAAAACCAGGCGCTGACCCCCGTGCTCTACCTCTATGCCCAGGCATTCGACCAGGCCAATGTTGGTTATGCCTCGACGCTGGGGTTGATGTTAGCTGCTTTGATCGCTGTACTGACGTTCCTGCAGTTCAAGTTCGTCCCGTCGCGTCTGGATTGAGGGGTAAGCCATGCAATCTCGGCAGCGTATCTCTCTTTCTCTGGTACTTACCTATGCGATCCTGATCGTCGGGGCCATCGTCGTTGTCTATCCCTTCGCCTACATGGTGGCCAACTCGCTCAAGACCGGGCGCGAGATTATGCACGCTCCCCGCCAATTGATCCCCCAAGAACTAACGCTTAGAGGGTATAGAGGGGTCTTTGAGGAATTGAATGTCTTGCTCTTGTTTCGAAACACGCTGATCGTGGCCGTCTCGGTGACGGTCGAAAACGTCTTCCTGAGCGCGCTGGCCGGTTATGCTTTTGCCAAAATTCCCTTTCCTGGGCGCGACAAAATCTTTGGCTTCATGCTCCTGACAATGATGATTCCCGGCGTGCTGTTCCTCATCCCAACCTACGTGCTGATGTACAACCTCGGCTGGGTGGGCAGGTTTGAGGCGCTCATCATTCCGGGAGCAGTCTCGGTCTTCAACATTTTTCTAGTGCGGCAATTTATTATGGGCATTCCAGACGAACTCATCGAAGCGGCTCGTATTGATGGGGCGCGCGAGACAACCATCTTCCGGCGTATTATTCTACCCCTGGTGCGCCCGGCCCTGGGTACCGTCGCTATTCTCACCTTCATGGGGAGTTGGAACGACTTCATGGGGCCATTGCTTTACCTGAACCGCCCCGATCGCTGGACTCTCCAACTGGGCTTGTTACAGTTCCGGGGCACAGTCCCCGGTGAAAATGCCGAGCAAATCTGGGCACTCACCACGTTGATTACGTTGCCTATCCTGGTCATGTACTTTTTTATCCAAGAACAGTTCGTCAAAGCCTTCGCCAACGTATCTCTGAGTAAATAGCGATGGTGGACGAAACGCTTGCACTCGAACAACGCCCCGCCCCGCCCGCGCCA
>DAOTZZ010000016.1:0-2920 GCA_034433965.1 Anaerolineae bacterium | reverse complement strand
CCGCCGGATAACCGAGTGTTACCAACGCCTGCGCTTCCCAGTCTGCGGGCGTGCCCAGCACGTCGCGCACCACGTCCGGGCAAAAGAGCGGCGCGCACATCCAGCACGCCCCCAGCCCGTGCGCGTGAGCCAGCAGCAGCATGTTTTGCACGGCCAACGCCACGCTCTGCACCGCTATCGTGCGCTCCAGCGACTGAAGCTCTGCATCGGCATGCTGATCCATGTCGGCCATGCTCAGGAAAACCACGATGGCCGTCGGAGCATCAGCAATTCGTGCCACCGAATAGGCCACCTGCCGCTCTGCCTGTTCTATGGGCACGCCCGCTGCCAGCAGATCACGGCGGAAACGCGCGCCCATCGCTTCGGCCAGCGCTCGCTTGCGTTGAGCGTCCCTCAGCACGGCAAAACGCCAGGGCTGCCGGTTATGTGCCGACGGTGCCCAATGCGCTGCTTCCAGCAATTCCCATATCACTTGCGCTGGAACTGGTCGCCCGTCATAGCGCCGGACTGACCGTCGCGCCTTGATCAGACTGAGCGTCTGTGCTGCGTCCATGCTCGCTCAGCCGTCTGTTTCCTGATGATCGGCGTACAGGTCCAGCGCCTCAGGGCGGATCAGGTCAGCGGCGCGCCCCTCACCAGGGGGGACCTGCAGGCCGCGCACCAGCACCACCGGCAACCCTTCTGCCCCCTGCCCGGTGACCAACCCCGCCGCCGCGGCCAGTTCGTCGCCCAGGCCGGTGACGGTAACGCGCAACTCGCGTCCATACAGATCCCGCTGTCCGCGCTTATCCCATACCGCCGGCAAACCTGCCAGTCCGATAGCCACGCCCACGGTACCGACGCGAAACGGACGACCGTGCGAATCGCTGATCACCACTCCCGGCGCGACACCGGTCAGCTCCGCCAGGCGTTGCCGGATTTGCCTGGCGGAACGATCGGGGTCTTCCGGCAACAGCAGCACCCAGTCGTCCGACTCGCGTCCGACATTGGAATGATCAATGCCTGCGTTGGCCAGGGTAAAGCCCAGCCGGTGCCGCACGATCAGCACATCCTGCCGCATCCGCGAAATGGCCGTAGACTCGCGCAGAATCAGTTCGACCATGCGCGGGTCTTTGCGCACGATTTTGGCCACGCGACACGCCCGCGCGGAAGGCTGCACCGTGTTGAGGTTGACGAAGCGCCCTTCGGCCTTGGAGACCAGCTTGGACGTGATCACCACAATATCCCCAGTCTCCAGGGTCAATCCCGCCTGGCTGAGACTGGCGCAGATCAGAGCGGCAAGATCGTCACCGGGCTGCACATGTGGAATGCCCGGCAACCCGGTGAACGTAACCTGCGTCGGCGACACTATCGGCGACACGTCATTCCAGCCCTGTGATGCGAATCCCCGCTCCAGGGACTTTGTAGCGCTTATTGATATACAGCAGCACCGGCGTCAGCGCCTCAACAGCCACCGCGTTCGCCAGCGGGCCAGCGTCTATCGCCCGCGTTCCAGGGATGGCTTCCACCAGTTGCATGACATGGGCCTTGGCCTCGGCGTCGTCGGCGCACACCAGCACGTCACAGTTGACGCTGTGTTCCAGGTCTTTCAGGTGCGCTGCCCCCACATTCTGAAACGCGGCCACCACCTTCACCCCATCGCCCAGGAGCGCCTGTGCTTCCAGGCTGGCCGCCTTGCCGGGTGGCACGTGCACTGTGCGCACATCCGGCGGTTGTAGGGGCACGGTAACATCCACCAGAATCTTGCCCTGCACCTTTTCTTTCACCGTTTCGAGAATCGCCCGATGAGCGCTATAGGGCACGCTGAGCACCACAATATCGGCCTGGGCAGCCGCTTCTTCGTTGCTCATGCCCTGAACCAACGTCGCTCCCAGCACGCCGTTGAGTTCGTCTGCTTTGGCCACGGCACGTTCGGCCTCGCGCGATCCGATCAGCACGCGATAGCCGTTCTGTGCCCAGCGCAAGGCCAAGCCAGAGCCTTCTTTGCCTGTACCCCCCAATACAGCAATGGTCAGGAATTTGGAATCGCCGGTCAAGTTCTGTTGCCTCCCTCACTGAGCGAGCACCTGTTGCACATGGTAGTTATAGCGCTCCCAGACCTTAGGTGCGTAGTCGCGCGCCGCAGCCGCGATCTCGCCCTCGTCCAGCGTCAACAACTGCCGGTCGCGCATCAACACCCGCCCCGCGACAATGGTCGTCGTCACCATAGATGCTTCGAACCCGAACAATATGTGCCAGGGCAGATTGCCAGCGTGCAGGGGGGTGAATGGCCTGTAGTCCACCAGGATCACGTCCGCCGCTGCCCCCGCCGATAACTCCCCGACCACCTTCGAGAAGTAGGATGACGCCAGGCGCGCATTGTTGGCAGTCGCGATCCGCGCGATCAGATCGCCTGGAGCCAGGCGCGGGTCGCGATGCACCACCTTCTGAAGCAGATAGGCCGCTTTCCATTCCGCCCACATGTTGTTGCTGAAGCCATCGTTACCCAACGCCAGGTTGATCCCTTCCTGCGCCATGGTATCAATGGCCGCCGCGCCCACTGCATTGTTCATGTTCGAGCGCGGCTGATGCGACACCCACGTCCCTGTCCGCTTGAGAATCTCGCGCTCCGCAGCATTGACGTGGACAGCGTGCGCCACGATAGTCCTTGGCCCCAGAATACCGTGTGCCTCCAGCCGCTCGACGACACGCCTGCCCGTCTTGCGCAGGCTGTCTTCTTCGTCGGCCTCGTGCTCCGCCACATGAATGTGGAAACCCGTCTCAAGACCGCTGGCCGCTGCCACACAGGCCCGCAGCGTCTCCTCAGAAAGTGTCAGACTGGCGTGCAGTCCAAACGTCGCGGCGACCAGCGAGCGCGACTTCGCCGCGCGCAGGAAACGCACGTTCTCGGCAATCCCCGCTTGCGCCTTCTCTGGCCCGT
>DAOTZZ010000015.1:0-2114 GCA_034433965.1 Anaerolineae bacterium | reverse complement strand
TGGGGGCAAGCACTCAGCACAGAAGTGATCTCAGGAAGACTTTGCGAATTCCGCCAGTTTACCTCACCCCTAAATCCCCTCATATATTGGAAACAAGCTCAGACGGTAAAATAGGCTGTCTCTCCACACGCGGAGAGGGGACTTAGCCAGATACTTACTCCCCCTCTCCGTGTATGGAGAGGGGGCCGGGGGGTGAGGTTTTCAAACGATCTCCGAAGCCTGCCCCAAAAAGCGAATGCACCCACTACTTTCGCCCGCTGGCAGGTCGATCCAAGGCATGTTAAGATACCGGACGTCAGTTGTCTGATACCAAGTGCCAGCTGTCTGACAACTTCAGTGTATCACACTGCTGCTTGAGCGCAAACGGAGATGGCCGGTTTGCATATCGCTCGCATCGCCCGCCAACGCCGTCACCGCCGCCGCACCCAGGGACTCACCGCCCCGCGCGTGTTGCGCTGGAGCATTGCCTCGCTGGTGGCGCTGACCGGTGCTATCACGGCCCTGGTGGTGATCGTCGCGCTGACTCTGTTCGCCATCTACACCTACTATGCGCGTCAGCTTCCCCCTGCCGAACGCATCACCGCCGCCGAAGAAGAAGCCTTCCTCACCAGTGTCTTTTACGACCGGTCCGGCCAGAACGTACTATACGAAGTGATCGATCCGGCAGGGGGCGACCGGCGCTGGGTGGATGTGGATACGCTTCCGCAGTATTTCCTGGACGCCACAGTTGCCATTGAGGACTCGTCGTTCTACGAGAATCCGGGGTTCGACCTGCGGGGCATGGCGCGCGCGCTGTGGAGCAACCTCACCGGCGGGCAGTTGCAGGGCGGCAGCACCATCACCCAACAACTGGTGCGCAACGTACTTTTCAGCGAGGAGGAGCGCCGCGCCATCAGTTATGAGCGCAAGGTCAAGGAGGTGATCCTGGCCTCCGAAATCTCGCGCCTCTACACCAAAAAGCAGATTCTGGAGTGGTACGTCAACACCAATTTCTACGGCGGGTGGGCCTATGGCATTGAGGCCGCGGCGCAGCAATATTTCAGCAAACCCGCCCGCGACCTGACCCTGGCCGAAGCGGCCATGCTGGCGGCTATTCCGCAATTCCCCTTGCAGAACCCCATTGACAACCCGGAGTCGGCCAAGCTGCGCCAGGAAATCGTCCTGCAGACAATGGTGCGCGAAGGGTACATCACGCAGGCCCAGGCCGACGCCGCCCTGCAAGAGCCGCTGATCGTGCGCCCCTTCACCGATCGTTTTCACCTGATCGCGCCACACTTCTCCACCTATGCCCGCGCCGAGGCCGAGGCGATCCTCAATGACCTGGGGCTGGACGGCGCGCGGTTGGTGACGCGCGGCGGCCTGCGCGTCTACACCACGCTCGATGTTGACCTGCAACTGCAGGCCGAGTGCGTGGCGCGCGCCCAGGTGATGCGCCTGGACGGCCCCGATCCGACCGTTACGCCCAATACCAGTGCCGGCACGGCCTGTGTAGCAGCAAGCTATCTGCCACCCATCCCCGCCGAGATGATCGGCGTCGAGCGCGAGGTGACCAACGCCGCCGTCGTGATGTTGCGCGCCGAGACGGGTGAAATCCTGGCCATGGTGGGCAGCGTGGACTTCTGGAACGAAGGCATTCAGGGCAGCTACAACACGGCGCTGGCGCAGCGTCAGCCTGGTTCGGCTTTTAAGCCGATTGTCTACACCGCCGCTTTCTTGCAAGGCCCCCTGCCCGGCTACCCCAACGGCATCACGGCGGCGACCATGACCTACGACGTGCCGCTGACCTTTGACAACGGCGGGCAGCCTTACACACCCGTCAATATAGACCGGCAGTATCACGGGCCGGTCAGTGTGCGCGACGCCCTGGCCAATTCCTACAACGTCCCGCCGGTGCAGTTGACCAACCTGATCGGGCTGGGGCCGGTCATTCGCACGGCGCACCGGTTGGGCATCAGCTCTCTGACACAGACCGGACGCTATGGCCTGGCGCTGGCACTGGGCAGCGGCGAAGTCTCGCTGCTCGACCTGACCTACGCTTACAATGTGTTCAATACGGGCGGCTACATGGTCGGTATGCCCGTGCACAAGGATCAGCTCATCCCCGGCTTCCGCAC
>DAOTZZ010000014.1:0-17308 GCA_034433965.1 Anaerolineae bacterium | reverse complement strand
GGTCTTGCGTCAGGTCGTCCAGGCGGATGGGCGTGTCGGATTCGAGCACCGCGCCCAGCAACCCCAGGCCGCGCGGCTCGGTGCCGATGCGGCGGATTTCCTCGGCATCCATGCCCGACGTGATGAAAGCCCGCAGCGTGCCGTCGCCCGCCGGGACGCCCAGGGCCGCATAGCGCGCCTGCACCAGCTCGCGGGCGATGTCGGTGATCGTCTGCAGCGTGCGCGGCAGGCTTAGTTCCTTGGTGATGGTCGCGGCGGCGCGGCTGAGCGCATCGAGCATGGCCATTGTCCGGTCATTGGCGCCAGTGGAGGAGTGCAGAGTGGTCATGATGGTTCACCGTGTCAGTTTCTACCGTACTTGTGCCGACTTTGCTGGATAATAGTGATAAATAACGACAAAACCTCTTTTGATGGTTCGCCTGCTCTTGTTGGTTTTTGCAGCGCCCGTCACGGTATAATCTGCTGTGACCAGCGCATCAGTCGTCCGCAACAAGGATCACACTCAGATTGACTAAGACCCCATGCCGGAGAACTCAGTGACACCTCTTCGCATTCTGATCGCCGATGATCATGCCGTGGTACGCGCCGGCCTCAAAGCCTTGCTGGAGCAGCAACCCGACTTCACCGTGGTGGCGGAAGCCGAGAGCGGCATCGAGGCAGTGCGCCAGGCAGTGACTCATCGCCCCGACATCGTGGTGATGGATATCCGTATGCCGGGCGGGCTGTCGGGCATCGAAGCCTGTGAGCAGATTGTCGAACAGGTGCCCAACACCAAGGTCATCATGCTCACCTCCTACGCTGAGGACGAGCTGGTTATGGATGCTGTACGCGCCGGGGCAGTCGGCTATGTGCTCAAGCGCGTCGGCAGCAGCGACCTGGTGGACGCCATCCGCACCGTCGGGCGGGGTGATGCACTCATTGACCCCTCGATGACCAAGGCCCTGCTGGAAGAAGTGCGGCAGGCCGCCCAGGTGAAGGAAGCCTCGGCCTTCGCGGGCCTCACCCCCCAGGAAATGCGTATCCTGGCGCTGATGGTGGAAGGGCTGACCAACCGCGAGATTGCTGCGCAGCTCTTCCTGGGCGAGGGCACGGTCCGCAACTATGTGGGCAACATCCTCAGCAAGTTGCAGGTATCCAACCGGGCCGAAGCCGCCGTGTTTGCCGTCAAGAATCATATCGAGCGCCATCTGCCCAAAGACGACGATCACTCCTGAGCGGAGTGTCTGTCCGGCGCTGCCGGTTGATGCGGGTGCGTGCGCCCTTTGGTCAGCCAGCGCAGCGCCGAAAGCACCACTACGCCCATAGCTGTTGCTCCACTGGCCAGCACATAGAGGCCCGCTCCGGTCACCAGCCCTACCATCGCCACAAACCATAGCGATGCGGCAGTCGTCAGTTCGTGTACCTGATCGCCGCGCCGGATGATGACCCCTGCGCCCAGAAAACCTATGCCGGTGATGACATTGGCGGCCAGGCGCGCCGCCGAATTGTCGTCATACAGGCCCCTGGCCATCACCATCACCAGCGCGGAGCCAAGGCCCACGAGCATATGCGTGCGCAGGCCCGCCGGGCTGCGCCGCCATTCGCGATCCAGGCCGATGATCCCTGCCAGCAGCAAGGCTACCGCCAGGGAGATCAACGCCTCTAGCTGTGCGTGGACGGTCATGGCCGAATCCTCAGGCTTCTGACAACTATAAACGCCTCGTTCACAGGATGGCTAGTGCAAAACATCATGGCATGGTGGGGCAATCGGCACACCATTGACCGCCTCTCCGGGCCGACATTTCGCCTCAGTTGACAGTAGCAACATCCTACCACTATTCTAAGGGAAGAAAGGGCAACTGGCCCCACTGTTCTCTCATCCTCCTTTTCACAGCACCGTCACCCTCTTCCGCTGGTTGCTCCTGCAATCGTTCGCCTGCCATGTGACTTTGAGGGGAGAGAACCGTATGAAGATCAGCACTGTCTTGAGCCTGCTGGGATGTATGTTGTTGGTGTTTACGGCGATTCTCGCACCGCCTGTGCCAGTGACTGCCCAGGGACCGGAGATCATCATCGCCCGCGAGTTTCACAGCACCGGCGATCTGATCGAAGGGTGGTACTGGCTGCGCGACGACGCCCATCAGCAGACCGCCGATTGGGTCTTCGACCGCCTGCCCGCCGGTACGGGGGATATCGAGCTGCGCTTCGAGGTGCTGGCCACCGATCGGGTCTCCGGCGGGCCGGGTATAGACGCTTACTTCTTCCTGAGCTACGGCGTTCCCCCCACGGGCCAGATGGGCGGCGTGTTGTACGAACGGCTGCCCATTCAGTTGCGCAACCAGCCCGTGCCGGGGGACAACACCGGTTACTACTGCCTGGGCACGGTCACCATCCCCCGCGCGGCTCTGCGCAACGCCCAGTTGCTCTGGCTGCATGTCAGCCGCGCTGACGAACTCAACCAGCTTCCGCCCTCCAATGAGCATGTGGCCTTCCGGCTTGAGAGTATCGTGATCGCCGCGGCGGGCGCGGGTGGGGGACAGGCTTTGACAGGCGCGAGCAACTTCGACAGCAACGGCGACCTGGTGGAGGGTTGGTACTGGCTGCGCGATGAGGCCCGCCAGCACTATGCTCGCTGGCAGTTCCCCATTTCCGCCGTGCCAGCAGGCGCGCAGGCGATCACGTTCCAGGTCAACGCGCTGGCCACCGACACGTTCAACGGTGGGCCAGGCTTCCCCGCCGACTTTCGGGTGACGTTGCTCGACCAGAGCGGCAACGCAGTGAACACGCAGATCGTACAGATAGCCAACACGTCCCCTCGCGGCGATCCGCTGGGCTATACCTGCCAGGGCATGTTCACGCTGCCCTGGCCCGCGCTGACAGGGGAAACCTTCTACATCCTGATCACCCGCGACCCGCAGATGAACAACCATGTGGCGTTCAACAGCCTCAGTCTGCAACTGTTGGGCGCAGGCGCGGGCACCGGCACGGCTGGCGGAACAGGCACCGCCGGTGAGACTGGCACAACAGGGACTACGGGCGGCACGGGCATCACCGGCCTGGCCGATGCCGATCTCCGCGAGCAGGCTGTGCTCATCCAGGCGGGCACCTACACCGCCGACCTGGGCCAGACCTTGAGCAGCGGTCAGCGCGACAACGAAGACTGGTACGCGCTCAGCGTCCAGGCCGGGCAGATCGTCACCATCCGCCTGATCATGCCCACCAATGCCAGCTTCAGCCTGGCGTTCTATGCTCCTGGCCAGTCGTCCAGCAGCGGCTCGGCGACCAGCGAGGGGCAGGCCAGGGTGCTGCGCTATGCGGTCAGCCTGACCGGCACGTGGTACATCCGCATTGCGCGCAGTTCCGGTGAGGGGAGCTACCAGCTCATCATCTCCGTTGAGAATCAGAACGACGCGGGCAGCGGGCGCGACGCGGGCAACGAGCGTCTGGCCGGGCTGCCTGTCTCGCCGGGCACGTTCAGCGGCTATCTGCTCGACGACGATGACGAAGACTGGTATGCCGTCAACGTCAGCACCGGGCAGATCGTCACCGCCCAGCTCACTGTCGAACAGGGGTTGGGCGCACGTCTGTCGCTGCGCGACCCCTCTGGCTCAGCCCAGGGGAACGTCCAGACCAGCGGCAACAGTCAGTCGGTCAGCTTCGCTGCCCACGGCACAGGACTGTGGTACGTGCGCATCGCGCGCGAACGCGGTCAGGGGACGTACACGGTCGCGCTGAGCGTACAGGATCAGAACGACGGCGGCGCAGGGCACGACGCGGGCAGCAGCCCGGATAGTGCCGTGCCGATCGGCGCCGGCGCATACAGCGGCTATCTGCAGGACAACGACGACGTAGACTGGTACGCCTTCTCTGTGACCGCCGGGCAGACGATCAGCGTTCAACTGTCCATGCCGCCCGATTCGTCACTCCTGCTGGCGCTCAAGAATCCGGTGGGCGAGACGAAAGGGAATATTCAGCGCGACGGCATGACGCGCCTGGTCACTTTTACCGCGGACGCCACGGGTCTGTGGTACGTGCGCGTCGAGCGCGAGCGTGGTCAGGGGACGTATCAGTTGGCAGTGGGACTGAGCGGCTGAGAGGGGGAATCCTGATAGTGGGGGCGAGCCAGCCGACTCGCCCCCGTTTTTTTCCTTAACCGTGCCCATCCGGGCGTTCCAGCCGCACGGCGCAGACCTTATACTCCGGAATTTTGGCGACAGGGTCGAGCGCAAAGTCCTGGGTCAGGATGTTGGCTGCAGCTTCGTACCAGTGAAAGGCCATGAAAACCGTCCCCGGCGGCACATTCTCGCTGAGTCTGGCCCGCGCGTGCACCACTCCCCGGCGACTCCTGAGCACCACCGGCGAGCCATCTTGCAGATCGAACGGCGCGGCGTCGGCGGGGTTCACTTCCACATAGCCACCCGGTTCGCGCCAGGCCAGCGGCTCGCTGCGGCGGGTCATTGTGCCCGTGTGATAGTGATAGAGCACACGTCCGGTGCTGAAGATCAGCGGAAACTCCTCATCGGGCTGTTCGGCGGGATCGTGGGCCTCGATGGCATGGAATTTGCCCAGGCCGCGCGTGAACTTCTCTGTGTGCAGGATCGGCGTGCCGGGATGAGTGGCGTCCGGGCAGGGCCAATGCAGGCCCTGGCCGACCAAGCGGCTATGGCTCATGCCGCGATAGATGGGCGTGACGCGGGCCAGCTCGTCGAAAATGGCGGCGGTAGAGGGGTAGTGCCAGGCGTCCGCCGACCGGGCGCGACCCATGCTGGCGTCGAAACGGGCCGCGATCTCGCCGACGATCTGCCAGTCGGGGCGCGCCTGCCCTGGCGCGGGCAATACGGGCCGCAGCACTTGCACACGCCGCTCGGTGTTGGTGAAGGTGCCGTCTTTCTCCAGCCACGACGCGGCGGGCAGCACCACATGCGCCAGTTGAGCCGTCTCGCTGAGGAAAATCTCCTGCACCACCAGCAGGTCGAGGCTGCGCAGTGCCGCCTCCACATGGTGGACATTGGGATCGGACAGCATGGGGTTTTCGCCCATGATATAGGCTGCGCGCACCCTGCCTTCTAGCATGGCATGGGTGGCCTCTACCACAGTCAGCCCCACCTGATCCGGCAACGTCTCCACGCCCCAGGCGGCGGCCAACGCGGCGCGCTTCTCGGCGTCGGTCACACGCTGATAGCCGGGGAACACATCCACCAGGCAACCTACGTCGCACGCGCCCTGCACATTCGATTGTCCGCGCAGCGGGTTGATGCCCGTAGACGGCTTGCCGATCTGCCCGCAGAGCATGGCCAGGTTGGCCAGCGTCTTGACCATGTCGGTGCCGTTGCTGCGCTGCGTGATCCCCATGGCATAGAGGATCGTGCTGTGCCCGCGCCCTTCACCCGCGAAGAGGGATGTTCCCCGTACCCGCTCGCCCAGGGCATAGATGCGCGCGGCCTCTTCGATCTGCTCAACCGTCACGCCGGAGAGCAACGCGGCGCGCTCCGGGGTGTAGCTTTCCAGCACGGCCCGCAGTTCGTCGTAGCCTTCTGTGCGCCGGGCGATGAAATCGCTGTCCTGCCACCCTTCGCGGACGATGATGTGCATCATGGCCAGGAAGACATAGATGTCCGTGCCCGGCTTCGCCTGCAAGAAGAGCGTCGCATGATCCACCAGCGGAATGCGGCGCGGGTCTATGATGATCAGGTGCGCGCCACGCCGCACGGCGCGAATCACTTCATAGCCGATCACCGGGTGCGCTTCCGCCGTGTTCGAGCCGGTGATCAGCACACAATCCGCATCGCGAATCTCGCGGATCGAGTTGGTCATCGCCCCGCTGCCGAAAGCCTGCCCCAGGCCGGCGACAGACGAACTATGGCACAGGCGAGCGCAGTGATCCACGTTGTTGGTGCCGACCCCGACCCGCATGAATTTCTGGAACAGGTAGTTTTCCTCATTGGTGCAGCGCGCCGAAGCCAGCCCCATCACGGCATCTGCCCCGTGCTGCCGGACGATGCCCGCCAGCCGATCGGCCACCACCTGCAGGGCCGTATCCCAGTCCACCGCAACGAAACGCTCTTCGACAGCAGGCGCAGGGGCATCCAGCACCGATGTTTCCGGCATCTGCCAGGGTTCGTCCGTCAGGCCCAGCGCGTAGGCCAGGTCACGGCGGATCAGGGGCGTGGTCAGGCGGTCGGGGTGAGTGGCGAAGTCCCAGCCATAGCGGCCTTTGGTGCACAGGAACTCTCCGTTGACCGGAGCCTGCGGCGAGGACTGCGCGTAGAGAATCTGCCCGTTGCGGCGTGCGTATTCGATCTCGCAGCCGACCCCGCAATAGCCGCAGATGGTCTTGACGCGCTCCAACTCCCACTCGCGCCCTTTGCCGCGCCGTGACACCGGCATCAGCGCGGCGGTCGGGCAGACCTGCACGCAGTTGCCGCAAAAGACACAGGTGGAGTCAATCATCGGCCCGTCGAAAGGCGTGGCGACGTGACTGGTGAAGCCGCGCCCGACGATTTCGATGGCGCTCGCGCCGACGATCTCCTCGCACACGCGCACGCACCGCCCGCACAGGATGCAGTATTTGTGGTCGCGCACGAAGAAGGGGTTGTCGTCCTGGTAGAGTGTGCGCGAGACTTCGAGCTGATACGACGTCTTGCCAACCCCCAACTCGTAGGCGTATTTCTGCAGGTCGCAGCTCCCCGCCTTGTCGCAGATCACGCAGTCGAGCGGGTGATCGGACACGAACAGGTCAATGATCTCGCGGCGCATATCCGTCAGGCGCGGGCTATGCGTATGGATGACCATGCCCGCGGCGCACTCCAGCCCGCAGCTAGGCACGGGGTCGGGTCGTCCCTCCACCTCCACGAGGCACAAGCGGCACCCACCCGACACGCTCAGTTCGGGGTGATGGCACAGGCGGGGGATGTCAATGCCGTGCGCCAGCGCTGCATCCAGCACGCTGGTGCCGGGGCGGGTCTGAACCGTCTTGCCGTCTATGGTGAGTTCGATCATGGCGATGACTCCTCTGCTCACCATCAACCAGCCGAAACCTGGGCGGTCTCGCCCTGCTTAATCAGCGCTTCGTATTCGTGCCGAAAGAAACGCAGAGTGCTCAACACAGGGTTCGGGGCAGACTGCCCCAATCCACACAGGCTGGTCGCTTTCACTATCATGCAAAGCTTTTCAAGCTTATCCAGGTCTTCAGGTGTCCCCTGTCCGCTGATGATTTTGTCCAGCAGAGAGCGGATCTGCACTGTCCCCACACGGCACGGCACGCACTTGCCACAGCTTTCGTCCACGCAGAAATCAATGAAGAAGCGGGCGAAGTCGGGCATACGAGTGGTGTCGTCAATGATCACCAGACCCCCTGACCCCATGATCGAACCGAGCGCCGTCAGATTCTCATAATCTACGGGCGTGTCGAGGTGTTCGGCAGGGATACAGCCCCCACTGGGGCCACCGGTCTGCGCGGCCTTAAAAGCGCGGTTCCCCTGGATTCCACCACCAATGTCGTACACGATTTCGCGCAGGCTGATCCCCATTGGCACCTCGATCAGGCCGGTGTGGCGTAGTTGCCCAGTCAAGGCGAAGACCTTGGTGCCCTTGCTCTGCTCAGTGCCCAGGCTGGCAAACCAATCGGCTCCATTGAGGATAATCGAAGGGACATTGGCCAGCGTCTCGACGTTGTTAATGACAGTAGGAGCGCCCCACAGGCCCGACGTCGTGGGGTAGGGAGGCCGGATGCGTGGCACGCCTCGTTTCCCTTCGATGGAGTGCATGAGCGCCGTCTCTTCGCCGCACACGAACGCCCCGGCCCCGATGCGCACATCGGCGTCGAAGCTGAAACCCGTGTCCAGCACCGACTTACCCAGGATGCCCCGCCGCCGCGCCGCCCGGATCGCTTGATGTATACGTTGGACAGCGATGGTGTACTCGCCACGGATATACAGATAGCCATAACTGGCCCCCACGGCGTAGGCAGCAATGATCATTCCTTCCAACACCCGGTGTGGATTATCTTCCATCACCGTGCGATCCATATACGCGCCGGGGTCGCCTTCGTCGCCGTTGGCGATCACATATTTCTGAGGGGCCTGCTGCTCCCGAGCAAAATGCCATTTCTGTCCAGTGGGGTAGCCTGCGCCCCCGCGCCCCCGTAGCCCGCTGCGAAGGATCTCATCGCATACCTGCTCCGGCGTCATCTCGCTGAGCACTTTGGCCAAAGCCTGATACCCGCCATGCGCCAGGTAGTCTTCCAACTTCTCGGGGTCGATGTGGCCCGTTTCTCTCATTACGACTCGCATCTGCTTAGTGAAGAAGGGCGAGTCCAGGGGAATGAGATGGTGTTCGAGGTCTCTTTTCTGGGCAGCGTGACGCAACGTTGCGCGCAGATGCACAAAATCGTGGGGAGCAGCCGCTCGTTCTTCTCCCTGGGATGGAGAAATTTCTTCACTGTCAGTCATTGTGACATGCCAGGCCACAATCTGCTGCGCAATCTCGGGGGTCACCTCCCCATAGAGCAATGGTGCTTCGCCTTTCTTCTCCACCCGCACCAACGGCCCTCGGCTGCACAACCCCATACAGCCGGTCTTGACCACCTCCGTTTCGTGGCCATCGCTCTGAAACACCGCTACTGCTTGTTGCAGGCCGTTGAGAATTTGCCCAGCCCCTGCTGAAAGACAAGCAGTGCTTGCGCAACAGAAAATGCGGCAACGATACTGCTCTTGTCTGGCTCGTTCTTGCTGAGCCAGCGCTTCAAGATGGGTGTTGTTCATTTAGCGCGCTCCTCTTGCGGCACCGCGTGTACCGAGGCGACGATCTCGCTAAGCCGTGCGAGCAAACCTTCTGGTGTCTCTTTGCCGTGCACTTCGCCGTCCAACACCACGACCGGGGCCAGACCACAACAGCCCAGACAGCGCGTCACCGTCAGGCTGAACACGCCGCCGGGAGTGGTAGTGCCAGGCTGGATGCTGAAGGCTTCGCTGAGGGTTTGAATGATGCGATCCGCCCCTTTGACGTGACACGCCGTGCCCGCGCAGACAATGCAGTTGTGTTCTCCCAGAGGCTCGAACGTGAACATATGGTAGAACGTCGCCACGCCATACACCCGGCTCATGGGGACGCGAAGTTGCCGCGAGATATAGCGCAGCACTTCTTGAGGAAGATAGCCAAACATCTCCTGAGCCGTATTCAACACTTCTAGCAGGGCGTCTTGATGATAGTCGAAACGCTTGATGGTACGATCAAGAGCTTTGTATCGTTCATCTTGGGCAGGTGAAATGTCTTTCGGTGTCATCATGTGGCTCTCGCACTAGGGATGCAGCAGAATGATTCCAGGAACATATCTCTGTTTCGCACCGTACAGACGCCATCCTCATTGGCAACGGTGTGTCCTGCAGGATGAGAAGTGCGGTCTCCTTGTTGAGTGTGACGAACGCCCCGAATAGCCTGCAGACAGCTCTTCCCATAACACTCTACATCATTATAGTCTGGATTGGCAGTACAAAAAATCATCCCTGCTATTAATCAACGCTCAATGAGGTACCAGCGGGCGAACTCTGCTGTGCTCTCTTTGACAGAGCAAGCCAAAGAGAGCGCATTCCAAAAGCTTGACATGCCCCCGCTGCCCATGATATACTGCCCGCATCCTACAGAAAGGAGAAGGCGCAATATGGATAGCACCATCATCTTTGCCCTGCGCACCCGTCTTGACGGTGTTCCCGCCGGGATCATGCCTGGTCGTATTGCGCCTGTCTGCCGCTAGGAACCCCCTTCACCAGGGACGTGGCCGCGGGCGCAATGCCCGCGGTTTTTGTTGCCAACGTCTCCCCGGAGTCCGGCAATCGCCAGCAACCGCCGCGGGCACCCAGCTCGCGGCTTTTTTTCCTGGCGGCACTGCAGGCCCGGAATCCGCCTCTTTCGCGTCGTAAGGTTTTTTAGGACCCGCACCTGTGAGGAAAACAACTATGATGGAGAAGCGTATCTCCACTCAGGAACCGGCGCTGGTTGTCGAGAACGTCGTCAAGCGCTTCAACGTGGCCGGCGAACCGTGGTGGCGACGGCTCAGCCGCACGCACAAGCCCGGCAATGGTCACGATAGGCCCAAGGCCCGGCGTGGCAAAGAGCTGGTCACCGCCGTGGATCACGTCTCGTTCACAGTCTACCGGCGCGAGATCTTCGGCGTGTTGGGGCCAAACGGATCGGGCAAATCCACGCTGATCCGCCTGCTCTCCACGCTGCTGCTGCCCGACGAGGGGACGATCACCGTCTTCGGGCTGGATGTGGAGCGCGACGAAATGGCGGTCAAGCGGCTGATCAACCGCGTGTCGGTGGAGGCGGCGTTCTTCAAGAAGCTCAGCCCCAAGGAGAATCTGCTCTACGGGGCGCGACTGTACGGCGTCTCCGGCAAGGAGGCCGACCGCAAGGCCCGTGAGATTCTGGGACGGCTGGGGTTGCGCGAGAGCAGTTACACCAGCCCTATGGAAGACATGAGCCGCGGCATGCAGCAAAAGGTCGCCATCGCGCGCGCCTTCCTGACGCAACCTGTGTTGCTGCTGCTGGACGAGCCAACAACCGGCCTCGACCCGCGTTCCAAGCTGGAAGTGCAGGCGTTCGTCAACGAGCTGCGCGACACACATGACGCGACGATTCTCATCACCACGCACGACATGAACGAGGCCGACGCGCTGTGTGACCGCATCGCCATCCTGGACGACGGCAAGATCGTGGCGCTGGACACACCGGCGGGCCTCAAGCGCCTGGTGCAACACAACGGCCATGAGCCGACGCTGGAAGAAGTCTTCATGGCGCTGACCGGCAAAGCGCTGGTCGAGAAGGACGAGGCCGCGGACTTCGAGCCGGAAAAGGTGCTGTCGTAGTACGTCGGGAGTAGGGAGTGGGCAGTCGTGATCGGTGATCGGCCTGCAGGTCCTGGATCGGGCTGCGCAGGGTCGCAGCAGAGCAGTGCCCCCTACCAGGGCGGATTCCCCGCCTGCCCGATCGCTGAGGGCCGATAGCTGACCGCTGCCCACTATTTCGTGGGAGGACAACCCGTGATCAAAGGTTTGCAACTGGAAATGCGCCAATCCTATGCGTTTGTGGCGCGCAACTTCAACCTGGTCAAACGCTATTGGGGCTGGGAAGTCGTCTGGCTGGCCTACTCCATCGCCAACTCGCTCTCGGTGACGTTCATCGGGGCGGGCGCGGCGGAGATCACCGGCGAGACGCAGATTGACACCAACTTCCTGATCACCTATCTGCTGGTCGGCACACTGGTGTGGCGCTTTCTGGCCACTATCTTCAACAACATCAGCGAGATGATCGCCTGGGAGCGCTGGGAGGGCACCATCGAATACACCTTCATGGCTCCGGTGCGCCGCTTCAACCAGATGATCGGGCAGACGATCTTCGCCATCGTGCACAGCCTGATCTTCACCGTGATCATCGGGGCAGTGGTGGCCGCTTTCTTCGACCTCAGCTTCGCCGACGCGGACTTCGTCGCGGCAACGGTCATCCTGCTGGTGGGCAGCCTGTCGTTCGTGGGGATCGGGGTGGTGGCTTCCATCTTGCCGCTGCTCTACCCCGAACGCGGAGCGCAGATGACCAATATCGTGCAGGCGTTCTTCCTGCTGGTGTCGGGCATCTACTATCCGGTGAGCGTGCTGCCGGGGTGGCTGCAAACCCTGGCGAAGATCTCACCAGCGACGTATGTGCTGGAAGGGATGCGCGCGGCGCTGCTCCCGCAGACGGCCACCGCCGACCCGTTCAGCTATGTGTGGCCCCTGGTGATCATGGGCGTAGTGATGTTGCCGCTGGGCATCTACCTGTTCCAGCGTGCCGAACGGTATACCAAGCGCACGGGCAAACTCAAGCGCAACGGCTGAAAGGCCCGCCGTTGCCTGTGCGCCCGAAAGGAGTTCCGCCATGTTCATGGCTGGAAAGAACGAACGAGACAATCTCGCCTGGGTGCGTCAGGTGGCAGCGGGGTGGGCGCGCCGCATGATGGCGGGCGATCCCCCGGCAGCATGGGCAACTCACACCGAAGAACAGGTGCAGTTCGCGCTCAGGCAACTGGCGGTGACGCCCGGCGATTCTCTGCTCGACCTGGGCTGTGGCTGGGGGCGGCATAGCCTGCCCCTGGCCGCGCGCGGCCTGCGCGTGACGGGCCTGGATGTCTCGCACGAACTGTTGCTGCTGGCCCGCCATCACGCGCGGCGGCTGGGCGTGACCGTGCACTGGGTGGAGGGCGATGTGGCCCATGCTCCCCTGCGCGGCCCCTTCGACGCGGTAGCGCAGTTCTGCAGCAACCTGCTCACCTGGTCGCCCGACGCCAGTCACGCGCGCACCTTGCTGGGGCGTGTGACCGGTCTGCTGCGCCCCGGCGGACGGCTACTCTTCGGCAGCGAAGACTGGCAGCCGGAACTGCCCGCGCGGGCGCAGTTCTGGGACGAATGGCGCGGCGGGGCGGCGATCTACCGCCAGCGTTTCGATGTGCAGCGCCGCGTTGCGCATCATCAGACGGTAGTCTTTGGGCCGGCGCATCGCCGTCAGGAGTATCATCACCAGAGCTGGTGGCCGTCTCGCGAGGAAATGGAGGGGCTGTTCGCGCAGGTCGGGCTGCGCGTAGTTGGGCGCTTCAACGGTTGCGCCGAAGACGCTTATGACCCGCAGGCTCCGGGGCTGGTCTATGTGCTGGAGCGCGAACGGGCCGGGCACCTGCATTGAGCCAGACGTGCTCGCCTCGTCAGGCCTCCTTCTGGAATGCCCGCGGCGTCTCAGCGATCTCAGAATGACTTCGCGAATTACGCCTGGTTTACCTCACCCCCCACTCAACGCTGGCACATCTCGTCTGGGGGTGAGGTAAACCAGGGCAAAGCAAGTCACCTCCCCAGGCTTTTTCCCTGAGTCCACACCTGCCTCCGCCGCGCGGCAAAAAAAGGGACGGCAGGACTTTCGTCCCCCGTCCCTTGGCCGGTCATGCCGGTTACGCGGACGCCGGCTCGACCTCGATCACGCTGAAGTCCAGGTGCTCGCCGTCGGCGGACACGTCCACGTAGACGTGATCGCCGTCCAGCACGCGCCCTTCCAGGATGGCCAGGGCCAGGGCGTCCTGCAGTTCGCGCTGAATGACGCGCTTGAGCGGGCGCGCCCCATAGACCGGGTCATAGCCGCGCGCGGCCAGGAACTCCTTGGCTGCCTCGCTGAGCTGAATGGTGATGCGTCGCTCGGCCAGCAGTTGCTGCAGGTTGCGCAGTTGGATATCCACAATCTGCTTGATGTGCTCCGGCGTCAGGGCGTGGAAGAGCACGATCTCGTCAATGCGGTTCAGGAACTCTGGCCGGAAGACGCGATCCAGCTCTGCCATCACCGCCGCGCGGACTTCTTTCTCTGGCGCGCCCGCCATGCTCTTGATCAGGTGACTGCCGACGTTGCTGGTCATGATGATCACCGTGTTGCGGAAGTCCACCGTGCGCCCGTGCCCGTCGGTCAGACGCCCTTCGTCGAGCAGTTGCAGGAAGAGGTTGAAGACCTCGGTATGCGCCTTCTCGATCTCGTCGAAGAGCACCACCGCGTAGGGGCGACGGCGCACCGCTTCGGTGAGCTGACCGCCTTCCTCATAGCCGACGTAGCCCGGCGGCGCGCCGACCAGACGGCTGACGGTGTGCCGCTCCTGGTACTCGCTCATATCAATGCGCACCATGGCGTCCGGGTCGTCGAAGAGGAACTCGGCCAGGGCGCGCGCCAGTTCGGTCTTGCCGACGCCGGTCGGCCCCAGGAACAGGAACGTCCCCATGGGACGGCGCGGGTCTTGCAGACCGGCCCGGCTACGGCGCACCGCGTTGGCGATGGCGCGGATGGCGTCATCCTGCCCGACGACGCGCTGATGCAGCCGCTCTTCCATGCGCAGCAGCTTCTCGACCTCGCCCTCCAGCAGCCGCGAGACGGGGATGCCCGTCCACTTGCTGACCACCGCGGCCACTTCGTCGGCGTCCACTTCTTCCTTGAGCATGGCCCCTTCGGCCTGCAGCTCCCTCAGACGCGCCTCGTGTTCGGCCAGTTGCTTCTCCAGGCGCGGCAGTTCGCCATAGCGCAGGCGGGCTGCCGCCTCCAGATCGTTCAGGCGCTCGGCGCGCTCCAGTTGGACGCGCACTTCGTCAATCTGCGCTTTGGTCTGACGAATGGCCTGGATAGCAGCTTTCTCCTGTTGCCAGCGGGCCTGCAGCGCGTTGGATTGTTCGCGCAGGTTGGCCAGTTGCTCTTCCAGGTCGCGCAGCCGCTCCTTGGACGCCTTGTCCCGTTCCTTCTTGAGGGCTTCGCGCTCGATCTCGAGCTGCATGATTTGCCGGTCTACGTCGTCCAGCGCCTGCGGCTTGGAGTCGATCTCCATCTTCAGACGGCTGGCCGCCTCGTCGATCAGGTCAATGGCTTTGTCGGGCAGTTGGCGGTCGGTGATGTAGCGGTGACTGAGCACCGCCGCCGCGATCACCGCGCTGTCCTGGATGCGCACGCCGTGATGCACCTCGTAGCGCTCCTTCAGCCCGCGCAGGATGCTGATCGTGTCTTCGACGCTCGGCTCGTCCACATAGATCGGCTGGAAGCGACGCTCCAACGCGGCGTCTTTCTCGATGTACTGGCGATATTCGTCCAGCGTGGTCGCGCCGATGCAGTGCAGTTCGCCGCGCGCCAGCATGGGCTTGAGCATGTTGCCGGCGTCCATGGCACCCTCGGCCTTGCCCGCGCCGACCACCGTGTGCAGCTCGTCCAGGAAAAGGATGATCTGCCCGTTGGAATCGGCCACCTCTTTGAGCACGGCTTTCAGGCGTTCCTCGAACTCGCCACGATATTTCGCACCGGCCACCAGGCTCCCCAGGTCGAGCGCCACGATGCGCTTGTCCTTCAGCCCTTCGGGCACGTCGCCGTTCACGATGCGTTGCGCCAGCCCTTCGACAATGGCCGTCTTGCCGACACCCGCCTCGCCGATCAGCACCGGATTGTTCTTGGTGCGGCGGCTGAGCACCTGGATGACGCGGCGAATTTCCTCGTCGCGCCCGATGACCGGGTCGAGCTTGCCCTGCCGCGCCAGCGCAGTCATGTCGCGCCCATACTTCTCCAACGCCTGGAAGGTGCTCTCCGGGTCCTGGCTGGTGATGCGCTGCCCGCCGCGGATGTCGGCCAGGGCGCGCAGCACCGAGTCGCGATCTACGCCATGCCGCGCCAGCAGATCGCCCACGGTGCGGTCGCCCGTCAGCGCCAGCAACATGTGCTCCGTGCTGACGTAATCGTCGCGCATGGCGCGCGCTTCTTTTTCGGCGTTGGTCAGGGCGTCAATGATCGCCCGGCTCGCGCCGACCTGCGTCGCGCCGTAGACTTTGGGACGGCTTGCCAGCAGGTTTTCCACAGCATTGGCCACCACCTGTGGGCGTGCGCCGATCTTGCTGATCACCTGCGGCACCACGCCGTCGCTCTGTTGCAGCAATGCCAGCAGCAGGTGTGCCGGTTCGAGTTCGCTATGATTGTAGGTCTCCGCCAGGCGCTGCGCGGCCATGACCGCCTGCTGCGCCTTGGTGGTGAAACGATTCAGATCCATCGTCCAGTGTCCCCCACTATTCCATTACAGGTTGATTCCGAGCCTCAGTGTAGAACGGGCACATCAGAAAGGCGTCGGAGGGACGTTAGAGGTGCGTTGGATGGGCAAGAGAACAGCGAAAGAATGAACACCGCTGATATGGCTTCGGCCTGCGCGTCTGCTGTGATCTAACATCTCATGCATTTCTCATCTGTAATATACGCAAGTTTAATACATTAGCAGGGCTGAACGCATATAATTGAGGTATAATCAGACCAAAGGGCAATCAGGCGCGCCCGCGCGTATCGGTAATGACTACCAGGGCCACACGAGTGTCGGACATGCCAGCAACGATCCTCTTCGTCGAAGATCACGAAGATCTACGCGACAATGTGGCGCAGATTCTCGCTCTGGAAGGCTACACGGTGGTGGGCGCGACCGACGGGTGTGATGCTCTGGAGCAGATCGCGGCGGGCCTGCGCCCCGACCTGATCATCAGCGACATCATGATGCCGCGCATGGACGGCTATCAGTTTTTCGAAGCGGTGCGCCGTGACTATCCCCGTCTGCGCGCGATACCGTTTATCTTCCTGACAGCGCGCGGCTTGCGACACGAGATCGCACTGGGCAAAGGGTTGGGAGCGGACGATTATCTGGTCAAGCCGTTCGACCCCGCCGAACTGATCGCAGTGGTGCATGGCAAACTGCGCCGCACGGCAGAGTTGTGGGCAGAAGCCGATGAGTCCCTGGCGCAGGCACGACGCGTCCTGATTCGGTTGCTGGCGCACGAACTGCACACGCCCCTGACTTATGTGAACAATGGCTTTGAGCTGCTGGCCGAGGAATTGCGACAGCATCCCGCCGAGGCCCTCAGCGAGGATATGCGCGTCAGCCTGGCGCTCATTCGCGGCGGCACGGAGCGGCTCAACCGGCTGGCCGAACAGACTGCCCTCTATGCGCGCATTCTCAGCGGGCAGGTGAGCAATCAGGTGCGCTCGTCATCCAATGCGCTTGGCCTGGAGTTGTTGTTGTACGATGCGCTGGCCTTGCTCAATGATGTTACCTGTCATCATGTGATCACTGTGCGGCATCTGGCTCCAGAAGCAGACGCCTTGCTGGTGCGGGGAGTGCGGGGCCTGTTGATCACCGCGATCGGGGAAGTCATCCGCAATGCCACGCAGTACGCGCCGCGGGAGTCCACCATCACCATTGCGCTGGATCGCACACCCACACACGCCCTGCTCAGCGTCCGCGACGAAGGGCCGGGGATTGATCCGGCCCTGCAGGCGACCATCTGGGACGCGATGGTGCAACTTGAGCGCGATACGCGCGAGCAGCAGGGGGTGGGCCTGGGCCTGCCTATTGTGAAGGGCATCGTCGAGGCGCACGGCGGCACGGTCGAGCTGGAAAGTCAACCAGGGGCAGGCACACGGGTCACGATCCGCCTGCCACTGGCCGAAGAGTGACGATACAGCTCCAGAACCCCTCTTTCATTATCCGCTACGGCGAGGATGACGAGATCGCAGGGTTCACCATCCTGCGCGCCAGCCGGCGATACCCCCAAACCGCCGCGACCATCTGCCAGACTTCGCCTCGCCGGCATACACCTCAGAAACCGAGCGATGCTCCGCCGTCTATCAGAATCGTCTGGCCGCGGATCATGAAGGCTTCTGGCGAGCAAAGAAACGCCACCACGCCCGCCACATCCTCGGCGGTGAGCAGTTGTCCGGCGGGGGTACGGGCCAGCGCGTAGTTGAAGCGCTCCTCGAAGTGCTC
>DAOTZZ010000013.1:0-9019 GCA_034433965.1 Anaerolineae bacterium | reverse complement strand
GTGCCAGGTGTCCGGTGATCGTCACCACGTGCGCCCGCCGCGCCAGCATCCTCTGCAACCAGCGCCCTAACCGCGAACGGTGTACCTGATGCACTTCGTAGATCAGCGGGGTGCGCGGGCGCAGCAAGGCCAGCGCCGCGCCGAGAAACAGATCGCGCGTGTAGAGCAGGTCGGCGCGCCGGAAGGGCAGCCAGGCCAGCATCGCCAGCAGGTAGGTGAGCGTCTGCGTGACGAACGAAATGGGATGCTGCGGAAACAGCGGAAACAGGTCGAGGCAGGGCAGGCGCGTGAAAGCGAAATTATGCCGCACCCCGTAATGATCCCACAGCGAACGCACACCCCGCAGTTCGCGCGTGTTGAAGCGGCGCGGCGCGACCAGCGTCACCGTATAGCCGGCGTCGGCCAGCGCCTCGCACATCTGCACGATCTGCAAGCCGTGCGCCTTTTCGGTCGGCAGGCGGTTGTTGCTCAGGTAAATCAGGCGCGGCTCAGCCATGCGTCACTGCCTCGCGCATGAGCGCCACGATGCGATCCATCAGGCTGTCCAGCGAGTGCGCCGCCAGCGCCCGCGCGCGCAACTCCGCCCCCAGCGCGGCGCGCTCGTCCGGCGACAGCGCCAGCAGGCGCGCCAGTCGCTCGGCCAGCGTCTCCGGTCCGGCTTCGTAGGGCAGCAGGAGCAGGTCGGCAGCGTCGCCGAGCAGCGGGGCAAAGTCGGCATTGGTGACCAGCGTTGGCTTGCCCGCGAACATGCCTTCCAGCGCGGCCTTGTCGAACAGACCCGGCGGGCTGAGGTTGACGGTGATCGCGCTCCGCCGCAACAAGGCCATGGCCTCGGCGTGCGGCAGCGGGCCGGTCAACGTCACCGGCGGCGGGGGATCGCACGAGCGGATCAGCGTCTCCAGCGCGGCGGGATAGTCCGGCTCTTCTTTGACCGGCCCGCCGATCAACTGCACGCGGAATGTGCCCACATCATCGCGCGCTGTCAACAACACTGCCGCGCGAATCAGCGCGTCCTGTCGTTTGATATGCGCCAGCCGTGCCACCTGCGCGATGACCGGTGGCGCGTCTTCGCCCTCCGGCGCGGGGAACAGCGCCGCATCAATGCCATGCCCCATCACGCGCACCTTGCCCGACGCCAGGGGGAAGCTGCCCGCCGACGCGGTGAGGATGTGCGTCACCAGGCGGGCGGCCAGGCGCAACTCCGGCGTGATCTGCCGATGCGTATACCACAGCAGCAGCGGCCTGCCGTGCAGGCGTGCCCAGGGCGCGGCGAACCAGACATAGCGCGGAATCATGTGGCAGAAGACACCGTCAACCCCCGGCACCAGCCGCCGCAGGTGCGCGGTGAAACGCCGTGCCTGCGCGATCCGGCCCGCCCCCGCCTCCTTGCCCATGCTATAGAGCGTCACGTTGGCGGGCAGAGGCGGGTTGGCGTGTTCCTGGCAGATCACGTCAAGGTGATCAAGCCGGGCAGCGAGCATTTCTACCCAGCGCATGACGAAGCCCACATGATCGTCAGCGGGATCGAGCTTGCGCGTGATCAGCAGCCAGCGCACTTTCGCACCCTTTGCAAGATGTCCAGCGCGTTGGCTGCTCCCCACTCTCTGCTGTGCTCTCGGCTGTTTACCTCACCCCCGGCCTCGCTTCGCTCGGCCAGCCCCCTCCATGCATGGAGAAGGGGCAACGAGGCGTGCCAGCGCCGAGCGGGGGTGAGGTAAAACAGCTAGTGGATAAGGGGATCGCCCCTGGCCGGACAAGTTTGGGAAGTTCATGATACCCTCTAGATCACACGCCCGGCAACGCGCAGCGTCGCCCGATACGTCTCGGCGACAGCGTCCAGGCCGCGCTCATAGGCGAAGCGTTCCAGGACATCGCGTTGCCCCGCCGCACCCATCGCCCGCGCGCGTGCCGGATCGTCGAGCAGGGCGATGATGGCTTCGGCCAGTGCCTCCGGCGTGTGATCGGTCAGCAAACCGCTTTCGCCGTGCCGCACGACTTCCGCCGCGCCCAGGTGATCGGTACTCACCACCGGCGTGCCGGATGCCAGCGCTTCGATCAGCACACGGGCCACGCCTTCGTAGCGCGAACTGTGCACGTACACGCTGGCAAGCTGATAGTAGGCGGGCAGGTCGGCGTGATCCACCCGTCCGGCGAAGATCGCGCCTTCCGCCCCCGCCTGGCGGACGAAGTCCGGTCGCGTGCGGAAGTCACCGGCGAGCACCAGCCGGACGGCAGGCCGCGCCGCGCGCACCAGCCGATAGGCCGCCAGCAGCAATTCGACGTGCTTGAACGCCGCCGGAAATCCCACCCAGAGCAACACCGGCGCATCCGCGGGCAAGTCCAGCGCGGCACGCAGCTCCGCCAGCCGCGCTTCCCCGACTGGCTGCGCAAAGGCGTCTACCGGCGTGGGCACGGTCAGCACGGTGATGCGCTCCGGACGCACCCCATGCCGGACGTAGATCGCCTTCTCGCGCTCGGAGAGCACGCGCACCGTGTCCGCGCGCGGGACGATGAAACGGGCCAGCGCGTAGAGCAGACGGTTGCGCAGCGGGCGCTCGGCGATCCAGTAGGGATTCTCGAAAAAGTGACTGTGACTCTGCACATTCAGCGGCAGGCCAAAGCGCCATTTGAGCAGCAACCCAACCAGCCCGCAGGCGAAGGGGTCTTGCGTCGTCACCAGGTCGGCGGGGTGCTGACGGTGCAGGCGCGCGGCGACTCGATAGGCGGCCCAGGGGAACAGCGCCGGGCGCGTCGTGGCCGGATAGACGGCCAGGATTTCGGCGAACTGCTGCGGCGTTTTGGGCTGGTCTACGGGGTTATAGGTGACGATGGTCAGCCTCCCGATGCGCCGCGCATACTCCAGGTGACGCTCCACCGTATTGCCGTGCGGATCGCCGAGCAACGAATAGTCCAGGCTGATCATCAGGACGTGCATACGCCCTCCAACGCGGCGACCGTCTGGGCGACCAGCGTTTCCCAGGCGAAGCGATCCAGCCCGTCGCCCGTGTGCGCGGCCAGGTGCGCGCGTATCTCCCCGCCGAATGCCTGGCGCAACGCCTCGGCCAGGGCGTCCGGCTGAGGATAGGGCACCAGCAGGCCGTTGACACCGTGTGCCACGAGTTCGGGGTTGCCGCCCTTATCGCTGGCAATGACCGGCGTGCCCGCCGCCAGCGATTCCAGCAGCACATGCGACAGCCCCTCGTAGCCGGAATAGAGGACCGTATAGTCGGCAGCGCGGAAGTACAGCGCCAGCCGTTCGCGCGGCACGGCTCCCAGGAATGTCACGCGGTCGCTGACCGCCGCCGCTGCGGCCAGCGCACGCAGTCGGGCCTCGTCTGGCCCCTCTCCGGCGACGAGCAATCGCGCCTCTGGCACGGCGGGCAGAGCGCGGATCAGATGATCGATCCCCTTCCAGGGCACCAGGCGGGCCACAGTCAGCAAAAGTGGTTCTGGCCCCACCCCCAGCGTCGCGCGCGCCTCGCTCTGGCTCAGGCTGGCAGACATCGCATTCGGCGGCAACGCATTGTAGATGACCTGCACGCGCTCCGGCGGCGCGCCCCAGCCGACGACCATGTCGCGCAGGTAGCGGCTGGGCACGATCACGCGGTCGGCGCGGCGCACTTCACGCGCGCGCTGTGCCTGCAACAGCCGCACACGCCAGGGATAGCGTCCGGTCTGAAAAGTGTCTATGTCCTCGGTCGGGGCGATCCAGCCCTTGTTGACGGCGCGTTCCCAGGCCAGGTCGCCGACGACCTTGAGCACGCGCGGTACGCCTGCCCCGCCCACCAGCGGCAGCCCCAGATTGTTGACAAATGTCACGTCGGCCCGACGCATTTCTCCCCAGGCGACGCGCGCATAATCCGCCCAGCGCAGGGGCAGCGCCCGCCGCGGGATGCGCCGCAGGGAGTAGGGGTAGCCCGTCACAGGGCCGTCGCCGAAAGTCAGGACGCGCACGGTGTGCCCGCGCGCCTGCAATTCCGGCAGCAGGCGATAGAGATAGGTCGCTGGACCGCCCGGCTCCGGGTGGAAGATGCCAGAAGCGACGAAAATGCGCATGGGTTGGGTTCGGACTTCGGAAGTCTGCAAGGCTTCCGAAGTCCCTCTTGGGTGCGCTTACAGCCGCACGACGCGCGCCTTGCCCTTATGATTGCCGATCTTGTTGCGCGTGTCCACGATCAGGCGGGCGTGTTCCAGCAAGAAGGCGGGATCGTAGACGGTGTGATCGGTGACGATGACGATGCAATCCTGCGCCGCCAGCCATTCCGGCGACAGCTCGACGCTCTTGACCACGCGGTCGCCGCTCAGCCGCACCGATGGCACGTAGGGATCGTTGAAGGAGACGATCGCGCCTTTCTCCTCCAGCAATTCGTGTATGTCCAGGGCCGGCGACTCGCGCACGTCGTCAATGTCGCGCTTATAGGCCATGCCCAGGATGCCCACCCGCGCCCCGCGCAGAGCCTTGCCCTCCTCGTTGAGCGCTTCCATGACCATCTTGACCACGTGATAGGGCATGGAGGTGTTGATCTCGCTGGCCAGCTCAATGAAACGGGCGGTGTAATTGAGCGCGCGCAGCTTCCAGCTCAGGTAGAGGGGGTCAATGGGGATACAGTGCCCGCCCAAACCAGGCCCCGGATAGAAAGCCATGAAGCCAAAGGGTTTGCTTTTGGCCGCCTCGATGACTTCCCACACGTCAATGCCCAGCCGCTGACACATGATCGCCATCTCGTTGACCAGGCCAATGTTCACCGCGCGGAACGTGTTCTCCAGCAGCTTGACCATCTCGGCGGCGGTGGGCGACGAGACAGGGATCACCCGCTCTACCGCCGGTTCATAGAGCGCGGTCACCACTTCCACGCAGGCGGGGGTGACGCCGCCGACCACTTTGGGCGTGTTGTGCACACCATAGGTGGGGTTGCCGGGGTCTACGCGCTCTGGCGAGAAGGCGACGAAGACATTCTCACCCACCGTCAGGCCGTTGTTGAGCAGGCGCGGCACGATGACCTCTTCAGTGGTGCCGGGGTATGTGGTGCTCTCCAGCACGACCAGCATGCCCGGATGGCAGATCTTGGCGACTTCGTCCGCCGCGGCGATCACGTAGCTCATGTCCGGGTCTTTGGTCTTGCGCAGCGGCGTCGGAACACAGATGCTGATCGCGTCAGCATCGCGGAGGTCGTCGTAGGAGGTAGTGGCGCGCAGCTTACCCGCCTTGACCAGGGGGGCCAGGGTAGCAGTGGGCACGTCGCCGATGTAGCTGATTCCCGCGTTGAGCTTGTCCACTTTCTCGGCCTGCACGTCCAGCCCGACCACGGTATAGCCCGCGCGGGCAAATTCCACCGCCAGGGGCAGCCCCACATAGCCCATGCCGATCACACCGACTTTGGCCGTGCGCTGGTGCAGGCGTTCCAGAAGTTGTTGTTTGTAGTCAGTCATGGCTCCGTCCACAGTGATTAGGTAGGCTCAGGTGATAGGATAGAAAGGGGTGAAGAATCGGTTGATGCCACCCGCTATTCCGATCGTTGCAAGCGCCATTATAGTGCGCCGCCGCGCAGTGGACAATGACGCTCGTCCTTTGCGCGGCTGACAGGTGTCACTTTGTGAAATAATTCACGATATGGCCGTGCCAGTTGTGTTTGACTAGACGAATGTGGTGACTTCCTCTAATGGCTTTTTGCTCAGTGCGGGCACGGTTGCTTCTGGTGCGGGATACCCTACCACAAGCAACAGGTAGGGGCGTTCGTTCTGCGGGCGACCGAGAATCTCGCTCAGAAAACTCATGGGGCTGGGCGTGTGTGTGAGCATAGCCAGGCCCGCATGATGTAGCGCGGCAATGAGCATCCCCGTGGCGATCCCCACCGATTCCTGCACGTAGTAGTGCTGCTCCTTGCTCCCGTCCGGGCGCAACCCGTAGCGTTGGGCGAAGATGGCAATCAGGTAGGGTGCAGTCTCCAGGAAGGGCTTGTCGGGGCCAGTGCCCAGCGGAGCCAGATCGTCCAGCCATTCCTGGGGGGCGCGCTGTTCGTAGAAGGCGCGCTCTTCGGCCTCGGCGGCGATGCGGATACGGCGCTTGGTCTCCGCATCGCTCACGACGACGAAATGCCAGGGCTGCTTGTTGGCTCCACTGGGGGCGCTGTTGGCGGCTCGCAGACAGTCTTCGATGATCGTTCGTGGCACAGGTCGGTCGGAGAAGTGGCGCACCGAGCGCCGCCGCCGCATCTCCGCATAGAACTCCGCGGCACGCCGGGCCATCTCCTCGACTGGATACTCGGTGAAGTCCAGCGGGACAAACTGTGGCTGAGCCATCCCCGTTTCCCTTTCTCATTCTGGATATGCACTGCCGAAAAGGTAGTGGGAGTATACTGGGCTCATAGACGCGCTTCCAGACGGGGGAAACCATGAAAGGCGATCCGCAATCCGCAATTCGCACTCCGCAATCATTCCGGTGGCTGTTGCTGGGACTGGTGCTGGTGGTCAGCCTGCTATCCGGCTGCTCGACGGTAGACCGTAACAACACGCTCGAAGATTTCCGCCGCGACCTGACCGAATCCGACAAAGGGGTCGTGCGCGCCCTGGTGGACAAGTTCGACCGCTGGCTGGCCCCCGACGAGTTCGGACTTTCCCCTACGCTGATGCGCATCGCGCAGGGAGTGGCTGGTTTCCTGTTGCTATTTGCCGGTTACGCGCTCTACAAGTTCGCGGTGATGCTGGGGGGCTTCATCGTCGGCGCGATCCTGGGCTACGGCTTTGGGTCTGAGGAAGGCGGCAGGCTACTGGGCATCCTGCTCCTGCTGGTCGGCGGCTGGCTGGGAGGCGTCCTGGCCTGGTTTCTGCATATGCTGGCCGTCTTCGCCATCGGCGCGTTCTACGGCGCGATTCTGCTGGCCGCGCTCATTGACTGGGAAACGTGGGTACTGCTGCTCGGCGGGGTGCTGGGGGGCTTGCTGATGCTGGCCCTCTCCCAACTGCTCATCGTGTTGATCACTGCCAGCACAGGCGCGGTGCTCTTCGGTGGACTGGCATTGGGAGCCAGCGATACCATCATCCTGATCCTGTTCGCCGTGGGCGTGCTGGTGCAATACGGTATGCTGGCGTCGCGCAAAGAAGAGGAAGAGAAGAAGGAGAAGGAAAAGGAAAAAGCGAAAAACGCCCCCGCCGACTAACCCGCTCTGCGGCGCTGACCGCTCAACAGCAGCGCACCGACCAGAGCGAGCAGCGCTCGCCTGGCGACTCTTCAATCGGGCGCGGCGGCGGGTTCTTCGCGGATGTCTTCGTGCTCTTCGGCCTCGCGGACGCGCGGCGTGCGCACGACGCGGATTTTACGGATGCGCTTGTCGTCCACGCTGAGCACTTCCATGTGCAGCGTGTCTTCGGTCAGGGTTTCTCCGGCGACCGGCACCTTGCCCAGCTTGCTGTAGAAGTAGCCGCCGAGCGTGTCACTGTCGTCGGTGGGCAGGTCTACGTCAAGCAGACGGTTGAAGTCGTCCAGATCAATGCCCGCGTCCACGATGTACTCGTGCTCGCCCACCTGCTGATAGACCTCTTCCTCGTTGAAATCGTACTCGTCGCGTATCTCGCCGACGATTTCTTCGATCAGGTCTTCCAGGGTCACCAGGCCCGCCGTGCCGCCGTATTCGTCCACCACGATCGCCAGGTGCACCTTGCGCTGCTGCATATCCTGCAACAGGTCTACCGCCTTCTTGGATTCCGGCACGAAGTACGCCGGGCGCAGCAGCTCTTTGACCGGGCGATCCAGTGTCCCGTCGCGCAGGGCGGCCAGCAGGTCTTTGGCGTAAAGCAGGCCGCGAATGTGATCGATGGACTCTTCGTAGACCGGAATGCGCGAATGCCCGGCCTCGACGATGGTGTCGAGGGCTTCGCGCAGCGGCGTGTTGATCTCCAGCGCCACCATGTCAATGCGCGGCACCATCACTTCGCGGGCCAGCGTGTCGCCGAACTGGAAAATCGAGTAAATCATCTCCTTTTCTTCGTCCTCGATCGCCCCGCCTTCCGAGCCGGCGTCCACCAGCAACTTGATCTCTTCCTCGGTGATGGTGCCCAACGCCGTACGCCCCACGAAGGGCCGCGCCACCTTGTTGCTGATCCACTGCAACAGTTGCAGCGCCGGAGCCAGCACATGGGCCAGGATGTTGATCGGCCCGACGACGCGCAAAGCCAGCGCATCGGCGTAGCCCAGCGCAATGTTGGTCGGCAGCATCTCTCCCAAGACCAGGGTGAGGATCGCTACCACGAACAGCACCCCCCCATAGGCCAGCGCGCTGGCCAGAGTCGCGGAGAAATCCTGGGCGATCAGCGCTTCGCGCACCGGCGGTACCAGCGCCACCGCCGACACCAGCGCAATCCCAAAACGCAGCGCCAGGTCTACCAGTTGTTGCGAGGCCAACAGTCGTGTGGCATCGTTGGCCAGGGCGAAGGCCCGCGCTGCACGCAGATCGCCTTCGTCTGCCCAGTCTTTGAGTCTGGCTTTGTGGGCGTTGATCAGGGCGCTGTAGCCCAACTTCAGCAGGGCATTGAGCAGGATCATACCGCTCAACGCCAGCACCCCGGTTAAGCTATCGTCCACCGAAAGTCACCTTTGTTACCTGTTGACAGATCGGGGTGTTCCCGGCCACACACGAAGACGCATACCTCAGCAGCCAGTCTGCCAGATACGGCACAGGCCGGAGGCATAGAGCGGGAGAATGGCCTCTGGAAGAAGGAGAATCAGGAGGATCGTCTGACACGCTCTGCATCATGGGCCAGTGTGAAGCGACAGGCTCACCCTGACGGCACAGCCTCGCTATCGAAAATTGTACCATAGCCCGGTGACGGCGCAAAGCGGCGCCCGTCGCGTTGGGGCGCATTCACGTTGTGGGGCGGTGATTTTTTAACCGCTGAGACGCAGAGAGTGCAGAACGCTCGCCTACGCCCAGCCCGGCGGGCGGAGCCAATCAACGGGCGGGGGCGGCACGGGCTGACGGCGCTGCCGTTGCCGCCGCTGACGGCGCTGCCGCCGCCAATCCAG
>DAOTZZ010000012.1:0-14433 GCA_034433965.1 Anaerolineae bacterium | reverse complement strand
GACAGGCTCGGTTTGTCTTGGGCGCGGGTGTGGATGTAGAATTCGCACGTGGCATCCGTAGAGGATTGCCGCAGTGGATGGCGGGGTAACGCACACCATTAGGGCTGGACGATGCTGATTCGCGCGTTTCGCGTCACCGACCGGCTGGGCAATGCGGCCCTGCGCGTGGGCGCATGGCTGGCGATGGCGCTGGTAGAGCAGGCGGCGAGCCTGCTGCGCGCCCTGCTGGCGGCGGTAATGGCTGTGCTGTCGTTAGTAATCACCGTTGCGCAGGGCCTCGGTGAGATCGCCGGGCGCATTGCCCGCCGCGGCCAGCCTCCCCTTGAGCCGGTCTCCGAAGCCGGGCCGACGCGCGCGGGGCGGCGCGAGTTGATGGCTCAGCGCGCTGCCGAGGCAGAACTGAAGCCCGCCGTGGTGAAAGATCCACTGCTGGCGCAAAATCGGGCGCTCAGCGCATTTGCCGTCCTGCTATTGCTGGTGCTGCTGGCCGTGCTGATCATTCAGGGCACGGACGAAGACGAAACGCCGTTTCCGGCAGGCGCTGGAGGGTGGCCGCAGGCGGCTGATACGCCGTTGCCGACGGCGTTATTCCCCACCCCAGAGCCAACGCCTACTCCCCTCCCCGATCCATTGCGGGCAGGAGGCAGCGTGGCCTTCACGCTGCGCGAGAACGGCCAGGACGATATCTGGGTGATCAACGTGGGCGAAAGCGGCCCGCTGCGCCTGACCAACAGTCCGGCGGACGACCGCGACCCGGCCTGGTCGCCCGATGGGACGCGCCTGGCCTTTGCCAGCCATCGCGACGGCAACTGGGAGCTGTACGTCATGCAGGTAGACACTGGCGCAACTGCCCGGCTGACCTATACGCCGGGATTCGAGGGCGCGCCCACCTGGAGTCCGGACGGCGCATTCCTGGCCTACGAAGGCTATAACGACGAGACGCAAGACCTGGATATCTACATTATCAGTTCTGATCCGGAGCGAGCAGCGCGGGAAGGGGCTTTCCGCGCGACCTTCACTCCAGGGCCGGATACCGAGCCAGACTGGGGGCCGGGTGGGCGACATATCGCTTTCAGCAGTTGGCGGGCGGGCAGTCGCGACATTTTCATCTTGAGTCTGGATGCGGACGGGGGCGACGCGCGTGCCCTCAACCTGACCAACACGCCCGATGTGGATGAAGATCATCCCGCGTGGAGTCATGATGGCAGCAGCATTGCGTATACGGCGCGGGTGAACGGTGTCGAAGGGGTATACGTCAAACCCGCTCAGCAGCCTGAAGCGGTGCCGATCCTGGTGGGGCGGGGGCGTATGCCGACCTGGGCACCCAACGACGGCAGCGTGCTATACACCCTTGACTACCAGCAGCGCAGTCAATTGATCACTGGCACAGTGGGCAGCTTTGGGGCGGCAACGGATGCCCTCACGTTGCCCTATCGCGCAGTTGATCCGCACTGGAACGCGGCAGCCTTACCGGCGTCGCTGGTGGCCAGCGGCGGGGTGCCGCCTGACCCGACGGTGCAGGTGCTCTATACGGAGAATGAGCGGCTGCAGGCGACGGGGCGCTACGGTCTGGCTCCGCTGAACAACGTGCAAGCGCCACAGGCGTATCTGTCGGACCGGGTGAACGACTCTTTTGAGGCGCTGCGCATCAAGGTGCTGGAGAAGGTGGGCTACGACTTCCTGGGCACGCTGGAAGATGCGTTCTGGCCGCAGGGTCGCCCGCCCGATCCCGGTGAGCCGCGGCAGAACTGGCACTACACGGGACGGGCCTTCGCCGTTGATCGGACTCTGGTTTACGATCCCGCACCTGCGCCGATCGAGGTGGTGCGCGAGGATCAGGAGATCAACACGTACTGGCGGGTTTTCGTGCGGGTGGTGGCTGAAGCGCAGAACGGCGCGTTGGGCGAGCCGCTGCGCGATCTGCCGTGGGACTTCGCGGCGCGCTCCAGCGGCGATGTGACCGACTATGAGCAGGGCGGACGGCGCAAGGCGTTACCGCCGCCGGGTTATTACGTTGACCTGACTCAACTGGCGGAGGACTTCGGCTGGGAGCGCATACCGGCTCAGCGCACGTGGCAGTACAACTTCGGCGCGATCCAGTTCTGGACGTTCATCAAGACGGGCGGCCTCAGTTGGGAAGCGGCCATGCTCGAACTGTATACGCCGGAGGAATTGCAGGGATTCCTGAGCGCGGCCACGCAGGTCCCGCCCCCGCCGCCGCTGCCGACTGAGTCGCCAACACCGGCGGTACGCCGTACACCGACGCCCATTCCTCCAGATCAGCAATGAGCGTATCCCACCTGATACATGCCAGGCGCTGTCGCTTTGTGGGGGTAATGCTTTGATGGAACACACCCGCCACCTGCAAGGGCTGCTGATCGTGCTGGTGCTGGCTGGCCTGGTCGGGCTGTATCTGTGGCAGAACAGTCAGCCGGAGGTGCTGGTGGTTGTGCCAGCAGCAACGGTGACTCCCGCCGACGCCCCACCCGCTGATTGGCAGGTGGCACTGGAGACGCAACTTGCGGTCGCGGCCACGCCGTTCATCACGCCCGACCTGGCCATGTCGCCCTATGTGCCGCCGACGCTGCCGCCGACTGTCACACAGGCGGTGATCTTCCAGCCAGTGGAGATCAAGGGGACGCCCTGGCCCACCGCCACCCCTCGCCCAACCGAACCGCCCCTGGACCTGACGGGACCGACGCCCGTCCCCAGCCCGACCGGAGTCCTGTTGCCAGAGACGCCCGAAGAACTGGGATTCGCGCCACCGCCGGAACAGGTACCGCTCAGCCCACACGCCAACGATCACTTCTGGCTGATGCGCCCGGTAGATGCCAGCGCCAACAGCGCCAGCCTGTTCTACTACACCTTTGGTTCGGATGGGCCGCAGAATCAGTGGCGCGTGCATCATGGCATAGATATTCCCAATCCGGTGGGCGAACCGATCCGGGCTGGCGGGGCGGGGACAGTGGTTTTCGCGGGGAATGGCGGAGAACTGCTGGAGACGCGCGACATAGATATCTACCCGGCCTACGGCAATGTAGTGGTCATCGAGCACGACTTCGGTTTCCGCGGGCAGAAGATTTTCACGCTCTACGCACACATGGCGGCCATTCTGGTCGAGGAGGGTCAACATGTGGAAGCGGGCGACATCATCGGCCTGATCGGCGGCACGGGGGATGTCAGTGGGCCGCATGTACACATGGAAGTCCGCCTGGGAGAGAACAAGTACTTCTCGGTGTACAACCCTCTCTTGTGGATTGCCCCCTACCTGGGACATGGGGTAGTCGCCGGGCGGGTGACTGGCTCCGATGGGCGGATGGTTGAAGATGTCACCGTCACGCTGAGCCGCCGCGGGCGGGTGGTGCAGACCACCACCACCTATATTCAACCCAAGCAGGCCGGTCAACGCCGCGACTGGCACGTGGTACCCGATCCTGCCTGGCAGGAGAACTTCGTCTTCGGTGACGTGCCCGAAGGCGAATATGAGATCAGCGTGATGGTGGACGGACGGCGCGTGATCCGCACCATCACCGTGAAAGCGGGGACTACCAACTTCGTCGCGCTGGGATACGATCAGGCCGCCACGCCGCAGCCTGTCCAGCCGGGATGATCTCCTGTGGGCGTTCCTGCATTTCTGGGCGTCTTGCCTACGACTGGGCAATGAGGCGAACTGCGGGAACATCCAACCTTTGCCTTTGCCGGGCCGATTGGCTACACTGGAAGCGCATGTGAGTGGCAGCGTTCTGCTGTCGCCCGTCATTGAGGAGTGATGTTGACTATGATGGACGGAAAACCCTCTATTCTTGCATGGAGGCGCGGGGCCAGCTATGTCGCTTGGGGTGTGCTGGTGCTGGTGCTGGCTCTGGTGCTGGTGATGCCTGTGGCTGCGCAGGGCAACGCAGGACGCCCGATCACGGTGGGCGACATTGTGACGGGCACGCTGAGCGCTGACCGGTTCGTGCAGGTGTACAGCCTGTTGGGCAGCACGGGAGACACCATCACGGTGGACGTGACGACCGAAGTGGCCGAGCTGGCTCCGGTGGTGTTGATCACCGATGAGCGCGGTTCGGTCATTGCCCAGGACCTCGACCTGGAGTCGGCAACTACGGCTGCGCTGGCCGACATTGCCTTGCCGAGTTCGGGCACGTTCTACATCTGGGTGATGCGCGGCAGCGGGGCAGAGGGCACCGCTAGCGGTTCGTTCACGCTGCAACTGAGCGGCATTCAGCAGGTGGGCGGTCAGACGGTGACGCTGGGCAATGGCGGTATTGTCTTCGAGCTGAGCTGGAACGCAGCGGTTGACCTCAATCTCGAAGTCCGTGACCCGGTGGGCGGGACCGTGCAGCGCTTCAGCCCAGGTGCGCCCAGCGGCGGTGTGCTCGACGCAGACGTGAACGCCAACTGCGATGCGGCGACGGCCAATACTCCCACCGAAACCATCGCCTGGCCTGCCGGGACGGTGCCCGCGGGCAGCTACGAGGTCATCATCTACTACACGAATGCCTGCGGGGTGATCGGGTCGCAGCAGTTTACTCTCACTGCATCCGTGAATGGTGATGCTCCACAGAGTCTCAGCGGGACGCTGAATCCCGGTCAGGAGTATCTGGCCCGTCTGGAACTGGACGCCAACGCCGAGTGGACGCTGGTCAATGGGGGCGTCAACGCCGGGCTTGATCTGGCCGTCTTCTCCAACGAGATCAACGCTGCCGATCCGATTGCAGTGGGTAGCACGGTCTCCGGTGTGATCACTAACACCAGCCCTGCCCAGGCCTATTCCTTCGAAGGCACGGCGGGTACCACGGTGGATATTGACATGCGGGCGCAGTCCGGCAGCCTGGATACCTATCTGGTCTTGCTCGGCCCAGATAGGATACCCCTGGCCAGCAATGATGACGCCGAGGACACTACGGACTCGCGCATCACGCGTAATCTGGTGGTAGATGGCACGTACACCATCCTGGCGACGCGCTATGCCCTGACCATTGGCGGCACAGAAGGTGAGTACACGCTGACGCTGACGGCTACCGAGACGGCAGCGGGCACGCCGACACCCGCCACGGCAACGCCAGAAGCGGCAGCAGGGGCAGCCCTGCCACAGGGTTCCATCGAGGTCAAACTCGAATGGACAACCAACGCCGACCTGCAGTTGCTGGTGCGCGATCCCAACGGGGATTCGGTGTACGACGACGTGCCGGTGATCACCAGCGGGGGTATCCTGGCGGCAGATGGCAACGTGGGCTGTGTGGACACGACGACTTCGCCCGTGTCGTACATCTACTGGCCGCTAAATCGTCTGTTGCCAGGCGTGTACGAAGTCGAGGTGTGGTACCAGAGCACCTGCAATGACAACACGCCGGTCAACTTCGGGCTGTCGGTGAACGTGCAGGGACAGTCGGTGATCAACACCTCGCAGCCGATCAGTCCAGACGCACGCTATATGATCACCTTCACCGTCGCGCCGGATGGCACAGCCATTGCCGGGTCGGGCGGCTTCTTCTCGATGACGAATGCCAGCACGCTCAACTACCAGACAGCACTGGGCAGTGCTATCCCGATCAGCTATGGACAGACGGTGTCGGGCAGCATCACCGATCAGCGCCGTTTCGTGGTGTATTCCTTTGAAGGGCAGCAGGGTGACATCGTCACCATCGGTATGGAAGCTACCGGCGGCACCCTCGACCCGGCGCTCTATCTGATCTCGCCGGAGGGCATTCAGGTAGACTACAACGATGATGTAACCCCTGGCGAAAACCCCAACTCCGTGATCGATAAGGCGACGCTGGCGTCGTCGGGAACGTATTACATCATCGCCACTCACTACGGTCTGAACTTCGGCGGCACGCAGGGCACGTTCAGCCTGACTCTGGTGCAGGACTGAGACACCTGCAACGAAGTGAAGAACGCCCGCTATCTGCCCAGACAGCGGGCGTTTCTTTTTGGCATGGTCACTGTTTGGGGGCCTGCTGGATCAGGCTGTAAACGGGGCGCGGCTGCCAGGTGCTGTCCAGCATGCCGTAAGCGGTCTGAGGATCGCTGTGGTCTACTGCGCCGGGGATGGTGGCAAAGTTGAGATTCCACATGAACATCGGCCCCAGATAATCGCGTTCCTGGGCCAGGACCAAGGCGCGCAGCGTGTAGTCGGCCTGCTGCCACTGCGTGATGAAGCCAAAATAGGGCGTGTCGGGTGGATCGGCGGGACGAACTCCGGCACTGGTGCGCATCCCGTCGAAGGTGGCCCAGCCGAACTCAGTGGGCCACAGTTGCGCCGCGCTGTGGCCGTTGGCGATCATGATCTGCCGGTATTGCTCGATGGTATCGAGGAAGAAGAACTGCGGCTGATCGTCCCAGCCTCGTCCGGGGTTGTGACAGCAACGGGCGTCCGGTGGATTGGCCCAGCCGTAGGGGTGAATGCCGACAGCTACGTCAGCGCCGTATTGGGCCAGACCTGCGTTGTAGAGCTGCTGCAGCCAGGTGCGATCGTTGGTTGACCAGTGCGAATCGCCGGTGGGGGCTGGGCCGGCGGTGATGATCACAATTTGTGGGGAAAACTGCCGGATCGCCGTATAGGCTGGGCGGAAATAGCGCATGTAGCTTTCGCCGGTGAGCGGCTGTCCGTACCATTCGCGCTGCAGATTCGGCTCGTTCCACACCTCAACTGCGCTCACATATGAAGCACCGGTCGCATCGCGACCGATGGTGTTAAGGGCATTGGCGAGAAAGTTTGCCAGTGCTTGCGGATCGTTGGGCGGGCCGTCTTCGCGCAGCAGGCCGTCGGGATCGGGCGTGCGCGACCAGCCGGGCGCTTTGGCTACGCTGATCAACACGCGAAAGCCGCGGTTGTGCGCCTGCTGAACATATTGCCGCAACATGAAGAACAACTCGGTGAACTGACCCGGCGCGGACTCCAGGGCCGACCAGTTGAACTGGTACTTGATCCAGGTGACGCCCAATCCCTGGGCATAGGCCAGCACGCGGTCGAACTCGCGGCTGTCTATATGCGGGTGAATCTGCACGCCCAGCAGATCGCGGCGTAGACTGACGCCTGGCGGCAGACTGGCCACGGAAGTTGGAACCAACGCCGGGCCGAGCGTGGGCGGGATCAGTGTCTCGGTGGGCACCAGGGTATGTCCTGGGCCGACAATGGGGCCAAAGGGGACGACAGGCGTTGGCCCGGGGGGCGTGTTGGTGGGCGCGGGCGCGGTAGGGGTGCCGGGCGCGACGATCGGTCCGAAGGGTAGCGCCGGCGCAGGCGCGGCTGGCGTGGCCGTGGCGAGCGCGGCCACTGCAGACGGTGTAGAGGGCACGGGTGTTGCACTCGGCGGTGAAGTCGGCGGGGCGGCGGTCGCAGTGGGCGGCTGATGGGTCGGCGCAATGGGAGAGTCGGCAAGCGGCTGCGGCGTAGGAGTCACAAACACGGCGATCGGTTGGCGGGATTCGCCGCAGGCAGAAAGGCCGGATACCAGCAACAAGGCCAGCAGAAGGGTGAAGCGCAAGTGAAATGTGTTCATGTCAGAAAGTCTAGCACAAAGGCGCTGTGTGCGTCATGTGGCAGAAGAGATGGACTGCCAAGCAGTGGCGCACGCAGCGAAAGCGGTCTATAATAAGGGGAGAATAGAACATTAGTTCTAAATACATCGCAAGCGGACGTTGACAGAGCGGTGGGGATTTCATAAACTACACGGCGTTTGACAGCCGCGCGGGTATTCCGGCACAGGAGACGGCCATGGAAATTGGCATGATTCGGCAACGCGACATCAATCGGGAGTTGCAGGAGTCGTACCTGGACTACGCCATGAGCGTGATCGTGGCGCGGGCACTCCCCGATGCGCGAGACGGACTCAAACCGGTGCAGCGCCGCATTCTCTACGCCATGTACGATATGGGGCTGCGCCCTGACACTCCCTACAAGAAGAGCGCACGCATCGTGGGCGAAGTGCTGGGAAAATACCATCCACACGGAGACATGGCTGTCTACGAGGCGATGACGCGCATGGCCCAGGATTTCGCCATGCGTTATACGCTGGTGGACGGGCAGGGCAACTTCGGCAGCATTGATGGCGACGCTCCGGCGGCCATGCGCTACACAGAAGCGCGGATCACGGCGCTGGGCCAGGAGTTGCTGGTAGATATCGAGCGCAATACGGTTGACTTCGCGGATAACTTCGACGGGACGCTGCGCGAGCCAGTGGTCTTGCCCGCGAGCATCCCCAATCTGCTGGTCAATGGCGCGTCGGGGATTGCCGTGGGGATGTCTACCAGCATCCCGCCGCACAACCTGGGCGAGGTGTGCAATGCGCTGATCTACCTGCTCGAAAACTGGGAGAATATGGATCAGATCGGCGTGCCGGAGTTGATGCAGTTCATCAAAGGGCCAGATTTCCCGACGGGCGGCGTGGTCTACACCTACGACAATGGCTCGGAGGAGGATCAACTACGCGCGGCTTACGCTACCGGACGTGGCAAGATCAAGATTCGGGCCAAACTGCATGTCGAGGAACTGGGGCGCGGGCGCAGCCGGATTATCGTTAGCGAGATCCCCTTCCAGACCAACAAGACCAGCCTGATCGAGCGCATCGCTGAACTGGTGCGCGACGGGCGGATCGAGGGCATCACCGATCTGCGCGATGAGAGCGATCGCAACGGCCTGCGCATCGTGATAGACGTGATGCGCACGGCTGATCCGCTGGAAGTGATCGCCGACCTGTTCAAGTATACACCACTGGAGAGCACGTTCAGCATCATCATCCTGGCGCTGGTAGACGGTGAGCCGCGCCGCTTGAGCCTGAAGCAGGCGTTGCGGGTTTACCTGGAACACCGGCTGGAAGTCGTGCGGCGGCGCAGCGAATTCGACCTGGCGCAGGCGCGCGAACGGGCGCATATCCTGGAGGGGCTGCTGACCGCGCTCGATCATCTGGATGAGGTGATCGACACGATCCGGCGGTCGCGGACGGTGGAGACGGCGCACGCCAATCTGTGCAAGCGTTTCCATCTGAGCGACGCGCAGGCGACAGCGATTCTGCAGATGCAGTTGCGGCGGCTGGCGGCCCTGGAGCGGCACAAGCTCGAAGAAGAATACAAAGAAAAGCTCCAGTTGATCAAGATGCTGGAAGCGTTGCTGAGCAGCCCCAAGATGATGCGGATGGAAGTGGCGCGCGAACTGGGAGTGATGCGCGACCGTTACGCCGATCCACGCCGGACGGTGATTCACGCCGGAGCGGCAGGTGACGTGAAAGCGGCGGATTTCCTGGGACCGAATGAAGATACGTGGGTCACCCTGACCGCCGGCGGCCTGCTCAGTCGGACCTTTGCTGACGCAGCGCCGCGCATTACGGGTGACACCAAAGACGTGCCACTGGCGATGCTGGCGAGCAATACGACGCATACGCTGTATCTGTTCACCGCTGAGGGCATGTGCGCCACGGTGCCGGTCAAGCTGCTGCCGCAGAGCGACAATCCGGAGCAGGGCGCTGCTTATACCAGTCTGTGCGCGTTGGGCGAGGCAGACGTGCTGAGTTGTGCCCTATCTTTGCCGCCCGGCCTGGACGAAGGGTATCTGGCGGCTGTCACTGCGCTGGGCGAGATCAAGCGGCTGCGTCTGGAGGACCTGCCAGGGCTGATGGCCAAACCGTTCAAGTTCATGGATGTGGAGGCCAGCGATCGGTTGATCTGGGTGGGCTATGTGACGGAGAGCGATCAGGTCATTCTGGTCACGGCTCAGGGGCAGGCAATCCGCTTTGGGGTCGAGCAGGTACGTCCGACTGGCCTGGGGGCGGGCGGGATGCGAGCGGTCAAGCTGCTTGGGCAGCGCGACCGGGTGGTGGGCGTCGGGGTAGCCGATGAACGGGCAAATGTGTGGGTGTGCACCGACACAGGTGTGGCCAAGAGCACACCGGTCGTCGAGTACCCGGTGCAGGGGCGTGGTGGCCAGGGCGTGATCACTATGAAGCTGCCGAAAGATGCGCAGGGTTTGGCTGCAGCGACGGTGGGACGTCCTGATGATACGATCGTGGTCGTGACCAACCGAGGCAAAGCCAAGTCCATGCGCCTGGGTTTGGCTCCACAGGCAGGGCGCAGCACCAAAGGGGACTACATCATCTCAATGGCGCGGGCCAACGAAGTAGTAAGCGCGGTGGTACGGCTAGAGCCACGCATTGCGCTACCTGCGCTCCCCACGGCCACGGCAACGGTCGTGGAGGCTGATAGCCCGTAGTGACAGGCAACGGGTCGCTACACGCGCTCCGGGTTCCCTCTCACAGGCTGGACCGGATGGTCTCGGCCAGCTTCTCCGTCTGCGGGCCGGGTGATACTCCCAGCGTCTGCTGCAATTCCTTCTTCAGCCGATCGTAGGCTTCCAATGCGTCCGCTGGCCTGCCCATCCCGTGATATAGTTCCATGATGTGACGCACCAGGTCTTCACGCTGGGGATTGGCGGCGGCGGCGCGCAGGAAATAGCCCAGAGCTTCCTGGGGGTTGTGACGGTTTGAATAAAGTCGCGCCAGCACCGCCAGCGCCTCGGCATAATTGGAAGCCAGTTCAGCGCGGCGTTGCTCAATCCAGGGCTGTTCGACGGTGCTCAGGAACGGGCCGCGATAGAGGTCAATGGCATTGTGCAGCAGTTGCAGCGCCTCTTCGTCTTCGGCGACGGCGGCATTCTGCACCGCTTCGGCGAATTTGACCACGTCGTAGTGCAGCTCAAGTTCCGGAGAGATGCGGTAGAAGCCAGACCAGTAGACGGTCAGGTCGGTGCCCAGAATCTCGCTGATCTTGCGCTTGGTGACGTGGAAGACATTGGTCGCCTCGCGCGTGCTGAGCGCCGGCCAGAAGGTGTGGAAGATCTCGTCACGGGTGGTCATGCCGCGATCCACGAAATAGAAGAACAGAGTACGCGGCAGGACACCGTCCCAGTGGTCAATCAGACGCCCGTCAATCAGCACCCGACCCGGACCCAGTGCACGCACTTCCAGGATTTTCTTGTCGGTGGGCTGGACGTAGTCGAGGATCATCTTGTCGGGGTTGACGGGGACAAGGGCGGTGCGCGAACGCAACGCGGGCGCTTTGAGCAGGGCGATAGGGAGTTGACGGGTGCTCAGAATCAACCGCACGCCTTCTGGCAACTGCGGTACCAGGGCCAGGAGCAGAGGATCAACTTCGGCAGCGTCCGCATAGTCATAGGCGCTGATGACCACTGTGGCGTTGCCAGCATCGCTCAGCGCACCGGCCACTGCACCAGCAGCCTCATTGGCTGAGGCCGGCAGACTCAGCGAGACCTTCAACTGAGAGCTGAGCGCGTCCTGCAGCAGGGCGACGAACTCTTTGAGCGTGCAGCGCGGATGAGGGACAGTGATGAGGACAACCTTGAGAGCAGGATCGGCGAGAACCTGGCCGAGGAGTCGGTTGTGTCCGTGGAAATCGGGATGAAGGACTACCAGCGACACCCGTCTCGGCAGGTTACGCAGTTGTTCCTGAGCCTGAGAAAAAAGGTTCATCTTGCTCATAGGTCTCTCTCCATCCAGAAGGAAAGCGGTCCCTTTCTGGACTAGTGCAGGCTGGTTATTCTGTTATAAAAGCAGACTTATCAACTTTATTGGTTGCATTATACACGAATAAGGGACAGAGCACAACCCACAGACTAGTCGGTTGTTTCTCAACAGATGAGCGAACGCGCTGCAACTATGCGCGACGGGCTTGCCGGGGGCGTCAGGATACCGGCGAAGACGTCGGAGTTGCGGTTGATTGACGCGGTCTACCCGTGGAAGGGGTGGCGGACTGCTTGAGCGTGGCCGTTTGCGTGGGCGTGACGGTGTGAGTGGGCGAGGGCGTCGCGCTGACTGTTGGCGTGACGGTTGCGGTGAAGGTGGGCGTGGCAGGCGCGGCGGTCGGCGGGCGGGTGGGAGCAGGTTCGCCCGGCGCGCGGAAGGTCGCACAGGCCAGGGCGGCCAGGGCCAAAACGGTCATGCCGATCAACCAGCCACAATGCGAGCGAAAGGTGAACGCGGAGGGGCACATGGGGCATCAGGCTGTGCGACGGAAAGCCTCGACCACGTTGGGCAGGCGTTCCAGCTTCGCCAAAATGCGCGAAAGCTGTTTGAGGTCGCGGATTTCCATGGTCAGCTCAAAGGTAGCAATATTCTGGCGCGTGCTGATATTGACATTGGACATGTTCACCTTTTCGTCGGCGATCACTGCCCCGATGTCGCGCATCAGCCCTTCGCGGTCGTAGGCGACGACCAGCACGGGCACCGGGAAGACCTGCTCGCTGTCCGGCGGCCAGGTGACGTTGATCAGACGCTCTGGCTCGTTGGTGTTCAGTACGTTCTTGCAGTCGGCGCGGTGCACCGTGATCCCCTTGCCGCGGGTGATGAAGCCGACAATCTCATCACCATAGGTCGGGTTGCAGCAACGAGCCAGTGTGACCAGCAGGCCGCCTGTCTCATCAATGCGCATGCCTTCGGCCTTGACCGGCTCGTCTTTGCGTGTGACGGTGGCTTCGAGCGTTTCTTCCAGCGGGGAGGGATGCTCGGCTTCGAGCAGGCGCAGGCTGATATGCGCGCCGGTGAGTTCGCCGTAGCCAATGGCGGCCATCAGATCGTCGGCGCGCGCGTAGCCCAGCATCTGCGCGACTTCGTCACGCGGCATGGCGCTCTTGCCCAGTTTGCGCAGCTCGCGGTCCAGCACTTCTTTGCCGTAGGCGATGGCCTTTTCTCGCTCCTGCCGCTTGAACCATTGCTTGATCTTGTTGCGGGCGCGGGCGGTGCGTACATACCCCAGATCGGCGTTCAGCCAGTCCAGGCTGGGACCACCCCGGCTCGCCGTCTGAATTTCAACGCGATCGCCGTTTTTCAGTTGATAGTCCAGCGAGACGAGCTTGCCATTGACCTTTGCGCCGCGGCAGCGGTGCCCAACCTCGGTGTGGACGTAGTAGGCGAAGTCAATGGGAGTCGCGCCTTCGGGCAGATCAATGATGTCTCCTTTGGGTGTGAAGGCGTAGACGCGCTCCGGGCTGATCTGTTCCAGCACGCCTTCGACGAAGCCGTTGGCGTCAGTAGGGCCGGTCTCTTGAACATCCTCCATCATGCGGCGGATGCGTTCCAGGCGGCGCTCAAAAGCGGCCTCGGCGGCGCTGGACGAACGCCCCTCCTTGTAGCGCCAGTGGGCGGCGATGCCATACTCCGCTTCTTCGTGCATCTCGGCGGTGCGAATCTGCACTTCCAGCGTCTTGCCCTCTTTGTCGAGCACCGCCGTGTGCAGGCTGCGATACTGGTTTTCCTTAGGCGACGAGATGTAATCGTCGAATTCGCCAGGGATGGCGTGGAAGATGTTGTGGATGATGCCCAGGGCCTGATAGCACTGCGGCACCGTATCCACAATGATGCGGATGGCACGCACGTCATAAATCTGGCTGAAGGGCAGATTCTTGCGCTCCATCTTGCGGTAGATGCTGTAGATGTGCTTGGGGCGGCCCTGAATCTCTGCCTTCAACCCTTCGCGAGCGAAGTGCTCCTGAATATAGGCGATGGTGCGCTTGAGATACGCCTCACGGTCGGAACGGCGTTCGTCGAGCTGGGAGGCGATCTCGCGGTATTTCTGCGGATCGAGGTAGCGGAAGGCCAGGTCTTCGAGTTCCCATTTGATCTGCCAGATGCCCAGACGGTTGGCAATGGGCGCGAAGATTTCCAGTGTCTCCTTGGCCTTCTCGACTTGCTTGTGCGGGGGCATGTAGCCCAAAGTACGCATGTTGTGCAGGCGATCGGCCAGTTTGATCAGGATGACGCGAAAGTCCGCCCCCATGGCCAGGAACATCTTGCGCAGATATTCCATTTCGCGGTCGCCTGGTTTACCCCCGTGCATGCTCCCTACGTCCGTGGGCAGCTTCTTCAGTTTGGTAACGCCCTCCACCAGCTCCGCGATTTTCTTGCCAAATTCCTTCTCGACATCTTCGATGGTGACGCCAGTGTCTTCGACGATATCGTGGAGCAGGGCGGCGGCAATGGTGGTGGCGTCCAGGTGCATATCGGCCAGGATTTGCGCCACAGCGACGCAGTGGGCGATATAGGGTTGTCCGGATTTGCGCATCTGACCGCGATGCGCTTCTTCAGCCCGACGGAAGGCGCGCTCAATGAGCGCCTGATCGTTACGAGACAGATCGGGCAATGCAGCGAGAATACCGGAGATGTCGACAGCCGTAGTCGCTTGCATATGCCGGTTCCTCTTCGGGCCAGTTCTCTAGATAATGTCAAGTATAACGACTGGAAGTGGCACCGACAACGGCATCGTCAGGTAGCGGCGCCATGTCAGAATCTGGAAATACGGGCGAATTGACCCTTTTGCGTTATATTTTACATGAAAAGTGGCCGCTGTATACTGATTTCTATCCGGATCAAGGGAGGCATAGAGGCGGTGGACACTGCGAAGACCGAAAAGGCTGCCCTGGCA
>DAOTZZ010000011.1:0-32465 GCA_034433965.1 Anaerolineae bacterium | reverse complement strand
GAGGCCGTATAATGGCCGCAAATGCCGTCCGCCGGGAGGGAAGCCCCATGAGCGCCAACGAACGGGTCTCTTTTGTCGTGCGCCGCGAGTTGCCCGATCTGGACGAAGTGTATCTGCTGCGCGCGCGCATCCTGGGCGTGTTGATCCGCGACGCCCGCGAAGCAGCGGGCCTGAGCGAGGAAGCGTGCGCGGCAGTGATTGGCGTCGCGCCGGAGACACTGCGCGCCTGGGAACTGGGGCAGTCCATGCCCGGCCTGCCCGACCTGGAACTGCTGGCCTACCATCTACACGTGCCGATCAGCCATTTCTGGGCCACCGAGCCGTCTCTGGAGACCGAGCGCCGTCCTGCCGTGGATCGCGCGGCCTATCGCCTGCTGCGCGACCGCCTGATCGGAGCCTTGCTGCGCGCCGCCCGCGAAGAGCGCGGCCTGAGTTTGGAGGCGCTGGCGGCAGAAGTGGGCGTTGCGCCGGGCACGCTGCTGGCCTACGAACTGGGGCAACGTCCCATCCCCATGCCGGTGCTGTCGTCGCTGGCCTCGGCCTGTCACGTCCCCCTGTCCTACTTCGCTGAGAGCAACAACCGCGTGGGGCACTTCCTGGAGCAGCAGGAGAATCTGCGACGCATCGCCGAATTGCCCGATGACGTGCTGCGCTTCATCAGCTCGCCCAGCAACCGGCCCTACCTCGACCTGGTGATGAAACTGGCCGCGCTCGATACCGATCGCCTGCGCGGCATCGCCGAAGCCATCCTCGACATCACCCTGTGACTCTTTCCACTGCTGGCTGTCGCGCGCTACAATCGCCGCCCATGATCACGCACCAGACATCCACTCGCCCTCGCTGGATCGCGCCAGCCATGCTGGCCGTGCTGCTGCTCGCCGCCTACCTGCGCCTGCACGACCTCAACGCGCAGGGTATGTGGGGCGACGAAGGCTGGTCTATCTGGCTGGCCCGCGGTGACACCCTCCGCGACCTGACCATGACCATGGTCTTCGACCATCACGGGCCGGTCTACTCGGCGCTGCTGCGCGGCTGGGAATTGCTCGCCGGCGAAACTGTGCTGGCGTTGCGCTGGATCACCGCGCTGTTTTCGCTCGCCAGCATCGCCCTGCTCTACGCCCTGGGACGTGAGCTGTTCAACCCGGCGGCGGGTGTGTGCGCGGCCCTGGCCTTCGCGCTGATGGACAAGCACGTCGTGCTGACGCAGGAAGTGCGCGACTACCCCATGGTCTTCTTCACCATGATTGCCATCGCGCTGTTCTACGCCCGCTGGCGGCGCGCGCCGCGCGGTGGCAATGCGTTCTGGTTCGTCGCGGCGTCGGTCTTCGGCCTCTATCTGCACTACTACTGCTACATGGTCAACCTGGCCATTCTCCTTCACGCCGCGCTGACGTTGCGCGGGCGGGAGCGCTGGCGGCACTTCCTGGCGCTCAATGCCCTGATCGCCCTGGCCTTTGCCCCCTGGTTGCCGGTAGTAGTGCATCAGTTCATCAACACGCCGGTAGATAGCGAAGTGCTCACCATTCACGGGATGCCGCTCAACCGGCACACAGTGGATTACCTGGCGAGCGAATCGTTCGGCAGGCCAATTGCGCTCTATGGGCTGCTGCTGATCGCCGGTGCCTGGGCGCCGCTGAGCAACCGTCTGCCGGGCGTGCTGGGCCGCATCCCGCGCGACCGTCGCCTGTCGGGCGCGTTGCTGGCACTGCTGTGGTTCGCCCTGCCCGTCCTGATCACTGTGTCGCTACACAGCCGCTATCCCCTGCTCACCGACCGCAACATCTCGGTGATCATGCCCGCCATCGCCCTGCTGGTGGGCGCAGGGCTGACGGCCTTCGAGCCGTTCGGGGCGACATTCCTGGCCGCGCTGATCGTCGTCAACGGCCTGCTGACCACCAGTTCCTATTTCGACAAACCGCCCTGGCGCGAGATGGCCGCCGACGTGAGCGCCCGTTACCCCGGCGGCGAACCCGTGCTGCTGGATGTGGAAGGCGAGCACGCCGCAGCGTGGTATCACTTCTCGCTGGAACTGCCGGTAGACGTGGATCGCATCCTCAACCTGCTGCCCGCCGAGGCCGAGGGCACCGACCTGGCCGTCTCGCTCTACGATCTGCGCAAGCGCTACGGCGGGGATTTCATCCCGCGCCTGCAGCGCATTCTGGCCGAGACGGACGGGCTATGGCTGGCCTATTGGGGCGACGAAGCCAAGAAGCACGACATCTTCGATGCGCTGACGCTGGCCGGTTTCGTGCGCACGGCGACGCTGCCATACGAGCATCACGGCTACCCTATCTACGCCTACCGCTACGACCGCGCGGACTCCTTCGGTGCGCCGCTCGTCACCTTTGGAGCGGACGCGCCGATCGCGCTACGTCGCGCCGTCTGGCCGCAGACCGCGCGCGCCGGTGAACGGGTGCACGCCCTGCTGTGGTGGAGCGCCTCCGCGACGCCGCCTGCCGACTACACCGTCTCCGTCTTCTTGCTGGACGGCGCAGGCGTGCTCCGCGCCCAGCACGACGGTTTCCCCGCAGACGGCGCGCGCCCCACCAGCACCTGGGCCGCCGACGAACTGATCTTCGACGCGCACACCTTTCGCCTGCCGAAAGACCTGCCCCCCGGCACCTACACACTGGGCGTCAAACTCTATACCTGGTGGGACGGCGCGATCCTGCACACGCCGGACGGGGCAGAATACGCGGTCCTCGGCACAGTCGCTGTACGATAAAGCGCAGTTCACCGCAGAGAAAGTCCAGAGGGGCACTCCCCGTGCGCTGGCAGTACAGCCCAAAACCGAGTACAACAATCGCAGTCCACAGCAACCTACAGTCGCCGGACAGCCCGCCAGAGAAGACAGCGGTCTCGCTGCTGATGGCTAAGCGCTGACGGCTGAGAACTTCTTCAGAGGAGAGACCCATGCCCACCGCTGACGAGTTGAAGGACAAAGGCGTTGCCGAGTACCTGCGCGGCGATTACGAAATGGCCGCCGAGACGTTCCGCCAGGCGATTGCGGGCTATCAGGCAGCCGGCATAGCCGACATGGTGGCCGAGATGCAGGTCAATCTGGGCCTGACCCTGCACTCCCTGGGCCAGCACGACGAAGCGCTGCAGCAGATGGCCCAGGGACACGCCGTGTTCGCGCAGATGGGCGATCAGCGCCGCACGGCGCAGGCGCTGGGCAACATGGCCCGCGTCTACGCGGCCCAGGGCAACAGCGAACAGGCGCTGACCAACTACCGCGAAGCTGCGGCCATCTTCCAGGAACTGGGCGACGAGGAAAATTACGGACAGACGGTGCTGGCCATCGCCGACCTGGAACTGCGCAGCGGGCAGATCATGAAGGCGGCGGCTACCTATGAGGTGGGGCTGGAATACATCAAGCACCCCAACGCCCGCCAGAAGCTGATGAAGAAGCTGTTGAGCCTGCGTAACCGTTTCGGTGGCGGGGGATTGCCACCGCGCCAGGACGCTGACTCTGACCAGGGATGAGCGCGCCCGATCCGGCCTCGTCGGATTGGCCGCCAGACGACGCCTTCCTGACCCCACCCGTCGCACAGGCACGCTCCCGCGCGCCCCGTTGGTGGCGGGTGGGAGTCTATACCTCGCTGACGGCGTCGCTGGTGGCGCTGATCGGCGGGCTGGTGATGCTCTGGCTGTGGCGGGAGCAACAACGCGAAATCGCCCTGGACGCCACCATCTACAGCCCGCCGCTGGGCGTGCACCTGTCCTATCCGCACACCTGGCACCTGACGACCGGTCGTCTGGCCCTGCTCTCTGCCGACGCCGCTCCGACGGTGCTGCTATCCGACCTCGCCGTGCAGGCTGGTGGCCCCTATGGGGCGGCACATCTGGTCATTGCCTGGCAACGCATTGACCCGGTCAGCGTCTTTCGCGTGCCGCGCGGCTGCCAGGGGCATCTCTATGCCGGGCCGCAGAGCACCTTTCGCTGCATGGAACGGCAGGGCTGGCTCACGCCCGCCTATAGCACGTTCGATACAGCGCACTTCTGGGGAGTCCGGCTGGCGGGGTCGCTGCCGCCGACGCGCGCCTCGTACCCCATGATCGTCCTCGGCAGCGGCGAGCGTGAATGGCTGGTTGCCTTCATCGTGCACTGGGACGGGTTTGCGGACGCGCGGGCGTTGCTGGCGCGTCTGGCGCTGGCTGCCCATCCCTGAGCACAACTTTCGAGCAATTCCGTGACAATTCTTGACACCACCTTAACGGCTGGCCTGTCCTCCCATGTTACACTGAGATCAAGGGAAGGCATGTGCCAGCCGGTGGTGTACGATGAACGGCCATCAGGTTGCCTGCACCGTCGGGCCATACGAATTGCTCGACCGCCTGGGCAGCGGAGGTATGGGTCATGTCTACCGCGCCCGGCTGCCCGGTGAAGGCCCGGCAGCGCTGGCGATCAAGGTTGTACCTCTGCAATCGTCCGCGCAACGCGCCGCACAGCGGCAGCGCTTTCTGCGCGAGGCGCAGACCGCCACTCGCTTGCGCCATCCGCACATCCTGCCCGTCTATGATTACGGCGAGAGCAACGGGCAGCTCTACCTGGTGATGAAGCTGGTCGAAGGCGGGACGCTGGCCGACCGCATCGCTCAAGGGCCATTGCCCGTCGGTGAGGTAGCCGCCATTCTCACGCAGGTCGCCGGCGCGCTCGACTACGCGCACGCGCGCGGCGTCATTCACCGCGACATCAAGCCACAGAATATCCTCTTCGACCGGGGCGGCGACGCTTACCTGTCCGACTTCGGCGTGGCGCAGCACGACCTGCGCGTGGGCACGGGCGGCAACAGTTTCATCGGCACGGCGGCCTATGCCTCGCCGGAACAGTGCCGCGGCGAAGAACTCACTTCGGCTTCCGATCTCTACGCGCTGGGCGTGGTGACGTTCGAGATGCTGACCGGTACGCTCCCCTTCCAGGGCCTGACTGCTCTGGCGTTAATGCATCAGCACCTGCATCAGCCGCCACCCGATCCCTGCTCGTTGCGGCCAGAGTTACCCCCCGCGACCGGTGAGGTCGTACAGCGCGTGCTCGCCAAGCGCCCATCGGCCCGCTACCGCTCGGCTGCGTCGTTCAGCGGCGCGCTCACCCGTGCGCTCTACAGTTCACCTGCTCCGGCCCCTCTTCTGCCGCCCAAGAGCGTCCCCTCCGCGCCGCTTGCGGATACCACACCGGCGCGCCCGACTCCGCTCCTGCCTGACCCCTCACCCGCCGCAAACATGAGACGTCACCGGCGCAAGCTGGTGCTGAGCGCGGCCTTCGCCCTGCTGGCACTGGCGAGCCTCGCGGCCCTGTTGTTCATTCTCCTGTGATCTCTGATGCAAGAGTCTGGCGGCGGGGATGCCGAGACTCGATCCACTTGCAAAATCGGCGGCTACGGTCTACGGTAGTCCGGTACAAGGGTTCTGCCGGTCTCTAGAGGCTGTTATGAACTCTCGCAGAGTGTCTTCCCCTCACCCCTAAATTCCCTCTCCCTCACGACGGCGTTACAGGGCGAGGGGTTGGGGGCGAGAAGTTTCGTAACACGCTCTGGGCATTCGCACACAGGACAAGGAGCATGTCCCGACGCCTGCGCTACGTCCGCTATGCCGTCGAAGCCCTGCTGGTCACTGCGCTGTTCGGCTCGACGCTCTATCAGCTTGCCGTCTACCTGGCCAACCGGCGCTTCTGGCGACAAACCCTGCCGCCCCCGCCCGATCAGACGCCGTCGGTGAGCGCCATCGTGCCTCTGCGCGGCAAGACGCTCGACACACTGGCGCTGTTGCATGTGCTGGTGAGCACCGCCCCTACCGAGCAGTACGAAGTCATCCTGGTGCTGGAAGACGAGCACGACCCGGCCTATGCCATCGCCCAACAGATTGCGCAGAGCTATCCCCAACGCACCCGCGTGGTGCTCAGCGGGCCGCCGGGCCGTCACGCGGGGAAGCTGCACAGCCTCAACGCGGGCTACCTGGCCGCGCGCGGCGAGTTGATTGCCTTCGTGGACGCGCAGGTGCAGGTCAGCGCGGCGTTGTGGTTCGCCGCGCTGGCCGCTCTGCAAGACCCGGCAGTGGGCGCGGTCTTCGCGCCGCCGCTGGTCGCCGAACCGGAACACCGCCTCGAAGGCGCGCTGGGCGCGGGCGGCGAAATGCTCGTCGCGCTGCACGTCAATCACGCGCAGAGCGCCCCTATTCCCTTCGCCGCGCTCAGCAACCGCCTGAACGCGCTCGCCAACGGCTTTGTGGTCGTGCGTCGCCGCGCCCTGCAAGACGCGGGCGGAATGCTGCATCTGCTCGACGAAGGGTCGGACGGCATCAGCCTGGGGCGCGCGCTGCGCGAGGCGGGTTACCGGCTGGCGGCGATCCCTGTGCCTGCGCTGATCGTGCCAGAGCCAGAGACATTCAACCAGGCGCTGAGCCGCCTGCGCCGCCATCTCATCGTCAGCCGCGCCTACAGCCGTCCTACCTTCATCGCCTGGCCGTTCACCAACCCGCAGACGGTGGGGTTGCTGTTGAGCTTCATCACCGAGCGCGAGGGCCGCTGGTGGGGTCGCCGCACCTGGTGGGTCTTTGTCGCGCTGCACACCGCCCTGGCCTACGAACTGGATCGGTTGCGTTTCGGGCGCGGCTTCACCTGGCTGGCCTATGCGCAGCTCTTCATGCTCGATACCTTCATCACGCCCACGCTGTGGGCGCGCGCCCTGTTGCAGAGCACCTTTAGCTGGCGCGGACGAACCTACCGCATCGCCCGCGGTGGCAAAGTGACCCCGCTGGAGTGAGCGGCAAGCAGTTGTCAGCGTTCAGCGGTCAGCCATCAGCGCCCTCACCCGCCGGGCCCTTCTCCCGCGCAGATGAAGGCGAACACACACGGGAGAGAAGGCAAGTTCCCCGCCCCGCGACGCAGTCGCGAGGGAGAGGAGCGCAGGGGTGAGGGGAAGACGCCGGGCAAAAGTTCACAACAGCCTCTAGGGCGCGGGAGCCTTGCGCCAGGTGCCGCCCAGGCAATCGCCACGCACGTCCTGCTCGAAGAACGAGATGGTTTCGTTGTAGAGCGTGGTCAAGCGATGCTCGCCGGGAGCGGGGACGTATTGCCCGCCCTGCATATAGCCACCCGCGATATAGGTGTAGGTGCTGGTCAGTTCGAATTCGGGCGTGATGGCCCAGCCGAGCGCATCCTTGAGATTGGTTCGGCTGCGCCACAGCTTGCCGAAACCCCGCCGCGGCTGATATGTCCCTTCCGGCGGGACGAGCTTCTCGTCAATCTCCGGCTCGCCTTCCTGGAAAGTGTCGTTGTAGCAGAACCAGTCGCCGCCGCCGGTATTGTCGGGCGGCACGTTGACCATCACCCAGATTTGCCGCGTGTGGCGAATCCAGAACATGCGCCCATGCTCGAAGACCTGTTCGGCGATCTGCACTTCGGCTACGGTGTTGGTGGGGAAGCCGACCGGTTGCGGCGTCGGCGTGGGCTGGGCCGGGCCTGACGTGGCCGACGGCGCAGCCGTGGCGCTGGGCACCGGTGACGGAGTGGCTGGCGTGGGCGACATGGGGGTCGCCGGCGCTGTCTCCGACGCTTCCGGCGTCGGCGAAACGACGATGTAAATCTGTGTGGGCGGCGGTTCGTCGCCACACCCTACCAGAACCAGCCCGGCGGTGAGCAGAGCCAGCAGCAACAGACCTTTTCGCATGGGAATCTCCAGATGGTACAGCGAATGTGTCCAGCGTGGGACAGTGGCGCGATTGTAACAGACCGCAGGGCAGGGGCAAGGGTCAGCCGCCGAACATGGGCCAGTCGTGGGGGAACAGGCGGGAATCAGTTCTCTTCTTCGAAGACAATGGCTTGATAGGTCTCCACCTGCAGGCGCGGATCGCGCCAGGCGTCGGGCGCAGCGCCCATCTTCTGCGAGAGCAGACTGAGGAACACCTGCGGATCGGGGTAGCTCTCCCACACCTGAGGCAAAAAGGTGGCGCGGCGGTGACCGAGCCGCAGCGTCACCCCGTCTACGCCAGGGCGCAGCTTGCGCACCAGTTCATCGGGGTCGCGGAAGTGCAGCGGCTGCGGCGGTGTCAGCACGCTGATCTCGATCTGTAGCTCCGGCACCTCGTACGCCTGCACCGGCGGGAAGCGCGGGTCGTAGAAGGCGGTCTGAATGGTCATGTTCACCACTTCTTCCGCCAAAGGATGGCGGGCCACCAGGGTGCCCGTGCAACCGCGCAACATGCCGTTGCCCCGCCGCCGCAGGGTGACAAAGCAGGCGCGTTCTTCGGCCAGGGCGGGCGGCAGCGCTGCCAGGTCTATGGTGGGCGGCTGTTGCCCGTTGGTGACGCGCTGCAATGTTTCGCGGGCCAGGCTCAGCAGCAGATGTTTTTCCTGGGGCGTATACGTATCGTCCACAGTCTTCTCTCCCCCAACCTAACGGCATGTGGATGCAACCGTCACGCTGTTCTCAGTATACCGCCAAATGAGCGGGAGAATCAGCCGGAAACAGGTCATCCAGCCAGCAGGCGCGTCAGGCCAGGGGTGATACCGGTCAGGTCGTGCAGACCCTCGGCTACCGTGCTCCGCGCCGTGCCGATGATCACGGTGGGCACGTCGTTTGCGGTGTGTTTGCGCGTGCGCAGGTCTTCCAGGTTGCCGTGATCGCTGGTGATCACGATCACGCCGGCGTCGTCGTCCCAGGCGGACAGCAGCCCGGCCATGACCGCGTCGAACAGCTCCAGCAGCGCCACGCCGCGCTCCAGCGGCCCCTTGTGACCGATCACATCGGAAACCCAGTGCTCGAAAAAAGTGAGGGTGTACTGACGCGCCAGAGTGGCCAGGAGCGCTCCGGCCTGTTGCGGCGTGTAGAGCGGCGTATCTGTGTACCCCAGATCGCTGCGCCAGCCTTCGCCCGTCCAGTCGGGACTCAACGCCGTGCCCGCGTAGATGTCGTCTTCGGTGGGCAGGCGCACTCCCGCCGACAGTGCCGCGTGCTGAATGGCCGACGGCAGGCGTTTGCCGCGGGCCAGCGCGGCGAAGAAGCGCGGCGGGAAGGCGGTCAACAGCGCCGCCGAACCGCCAGCAGCGATCACGCGCTTGAAGAGATTGTCGGCGTCCAGCAAGGCGCGGATGGCGGCGTTGGGGCGGGGACCGTAATGCTCGCCCAGGGCAGCGGGGACGTTGCGCCCAGTGAGAATGGTCGCCTGGCCGGTGGCGCTCTGCGGGCGACCGGGCACGCCCAGGCGCGGATCGGTGGGGATGAACAGGGCACGCCCGTTGTCGTGGCGCTGCGCGTCCCGCAGCCAGCGCTGACCGCCCGCCAGCGCGTCCAGGGTGGGAATGTGCGCGGTGACGAAAGGGTTGGCGGCGGGATCGTCGTCGCCCAGGCCAACGCCGTCCAGGAAGAGCACCAGGGCGTGCATCACGAGAGCCAATCCCGCCGTCGCAGGGTATACCACGCACTGGGCACCGGCGTGGTGACTTCCTGGCCCGGCACATAGTCTATCAGCGCGAAGGCCGCGCCGAACAGCGTTTCGACACCCGCCCGCTCGATGCCCATCGCCCGCCCATCGCGACCCAGGCGCGGCATGAAGGCGTAGAGCAGGTAGGTCGCGCCCGGCTTGCTCAGGCGGGCCAGGTGGGCCGCGTATTGCTGCCGCTGCTCAGGCGTCAGGCCGTGCAGGCAACCCACGTCAATCAATAGATCGAACGGCTCGACGTCGCGCAAGAAGTCCGGCTGAGACACGTCGGCAGTATAGAACCGCGTTCGGTCGGCCACTGCTGCCCGGCGTGCCTTGCGCCGCGCTCGCCAGATGGCGTTGGGCGCGAAGTCCACGCCGACCACGTCCCAACCGCGCCCGGCCAGGTAGATCGAAGTCGTGCCCGTGCCGCAGCCCAGGTCGAGCGCACGCCCCGGCGTGTGACCGGCGCGCTCCGCCGCCCCCACCCAGGCGACAATTTCGGGCGGCACAATGCCCGAATCCCAGGGTACGTCCCCGCGCAGATAGCGCCAGATGAAACGCCAGCGTCGCCGGATCATCATCAGCGCGTGTCCACACTCAGCGGGCCAGATATTCGGCCAGGAACGGGTTGTGCAGCCGTTCGTAACCGATGGTGGTGTTGCGCATGTGCCCCGGAGCGACAGTGAAGTCGTCGCCGAGCGGCAGCAGCTTGTCGGCGATGGAGCGCAGCAGAGTGGCGTGATCGGCACCGGGCAGGTCGGTGCGCCCGATGCTGCCATAGAACAGGCAATCGCCGCTGAAGACAGTGCGCTCTCCCCGCAGCACGTAGCTGACATGTCCCGGCGCGTGCCCCGGCGTGAACAGCACTTCCAGCGCAATCGCCCCCGCCACAATGATCTCTCCTTCGCTGACGAAGGAGTCGGGTTCGGCGGCGGGCGGGACTTCCAGCCCCAGCCATTGCCGCACGCGCCCCGGCATATCGTGCAACAGGGGCAGGTCGCGGGCGTGCAGGCGGAATGGCGCGCCCGTCAGCGCCTTGAGATCGGCGCTGGCCAGCACGTGATCGAAGTGCGCGTGTGTAGCCAGAATGAGTTGTATCGTCCAGCCGCGCTCGCTCGCCGTCTGTTGAATGAGCGCGGCGGAATCGGCGGGATCGATCACGATCGCCGCTCCGCTAGTGGGATCGCCCAGGACATAGCAGTTGGTCTGCAGCGGCCCCAGGGTCAATTTCAGGATTTCGACAGCCATGTCCCATCCTCAGTGAAAGGTATGTGCCAGACGAGAATTGGTGAGTGTAGCGCGCCGATGCCCATCAGGCGAACCCCCACCAGCGGGTCAGGTCGTCGGGCGGCCCCATGTAACAGATGCGCCCGATCGGGCGGTAGCCCAGCTTCAGGTAGAGCGGTTCGCCGCTGGGCGAAGCCATCAACACGCTGCACGAGCAGTGCTGCTGCGCCAGGTCGCGCAGGATCGTTTCCATCAACAGGGTGGCGTACCCCCGCCGACGGAAACCGCGCCGCGTGCCGACGTTCCACACGCCCGCCATGCCATCGTGCCGCACCACGGTCGCACAGGAGACGGCGTCCGGCCCGGCGTAGACCACGTAATGGGACACGTCGGGATGGCCGAGATGCTCCTCGCGAGCCACCCGCTGACTCACCTCGCTGCCAGAGAGGAACGCTTCTTCCATCACCTGGCGCACGTCGGCCAGGTGATGCGGCGTCGAGGCGCGCACGACCACGGCCTGCTCTGTGCACGACGCTGGAGGCAGAGGGCCATCCCAGACGAGCAGTGGTGCATCCCAGCGCAGTGAGTACCCCCGCTGACGCAGCCAGTCGCCCGCCGCCGGAAAGAGCGGCTCGATGAAGACAACGCTCCACAGGGCGCGGTAGACGCGGAAAAACGCTTCAGCTTCGCCGAGGGCGACTTCGCTGAGGGCAGCGGGGGTGCGCAGCCACAGGTGATTCGCGCCCGTCAGCGCAATGTCGCCGCTGAAGCTCAGCACATACCCCGCGCCTTCGCGGGTGATCGCGCCGGGCCAGGTGCGAAACATGCGCTGGTAGAAATCTTCGATGCAGGTCAGCGCCAGAGCCAGCAAAGGGTCAGGCGGGGCAGCCGACGCATCGTCGTCAAAAAGGCGGTCTGGCTCAGTAGATAGTCTGCGCATAGCTGGTCAAGACCACCAGCACACCCAGCACCGCCCGCGTTTCGGAGCGATCCAGCCCCCACTCGCGCAGAGCATTGGGCGCGAGGGCAGGAAGCAGACCAGCGCTGTCCAGTAACTCCATTTTGACCGGCGTGTTGCGGGCGGTCGCGTTGGCGAAGTCGGCGGCCAGGTCTGGCTGCGGGCTGCCAGCGATGCGGTACAGGCTATGCAGGCTCAGCGAGAGGACGGGCGCGTAGTCGGCCTGGAAGAAAGCGCCCAGGCTCTCCAGGGCCTCCTGCGGTCGCTCGACCAGCACAGTAGACGGGAAAGCTACCATGGCATCCGGCGCGACATTGCCCGGCAGCGGCAGAAAGTCGCGCTCGGCCCGCACGACCTGCAACCCGAACTCACTGCGCAACGCCAGCACGTCGTCGAAGAGCTGTGGCGGCTCAAGGCCGTGCTCGGCCAGCCACTGCCGGTTGAGCAGCGTGATCTGGAAACTCCACACGATCGGCACGGCGGGCAATTCGCCGCCCTTACAGCCGGGCAGACCGGGCGCAGAATCGCACAGCCAGGCCACGGTGTGCTCGACGGCTTTTTCGTCGGGGCGCTGCAACGGCAGGGCGGACGACAGCCCATCTCACAGGCAGCGCTCCAGCGGTTCGTCGCGGCAGGTGTCTTCGAGCAAGCCAGGCAAGGCTTCGAGCAGCCCGAACAGGAACAGTTCCCCCCCGCTGGGCATGGGAACAATGAGACCATTCATCTGCAGCGGTTCGGCCACGTCATGGCTGGTGAAGATCAGGTCGGGCAGCGGGTCGCCGCGCTTCTGCAGATCAAGCAGCGCCTGCAACAGGAAAGACGCTTCGACCATTTCCGCATTGGCCGGCACACCTCTGTTCGCGCCGAACTCGGCGACCGCATCGGCCACGATACCAGCGCTGTCACGATCCAACGTGTGCCAGACGCGCAATTCTCCGCCCTGCGCCGCCAGTCCCTGGAGCGGCAGCGTCAGGCTCAGCGCGACAAGGCCCACGATCAGTTTCTTCCACACGATGTGTTTTCTCCTCCCTGGCCGCTGAACGATTGCCGATGATTGCTCAGCCTGATTATACCCGGATCGGGCGCGGCGCAGGATCGCATCTGGCGAGCAGGGTGTGTGCAAAGGTTGTCAGCGACTTTGGTTCACCTGATGGCTCTCATCCCCCGCCCCCTTCGCCCTGCCACGCGGCAGGCGAAGGGGGGCGTCCTCGCGAGGAAGGTGCTTCCCCTCGCCCCTCGACGCAGTCGCGAGAGGAGAGGGGTGCAGGGGTGAGGGGCAACGTAATACAGCAAACTGCACGCACCCGGCGGGCAATCAATCTCCCTGAACCAAGTGTAGCACGATGCGCCCGCGACCGCGCCCCCCAGTGAGTGGGGGAACGCTTGCGCGACCTGTACTGCGCCACTACCATAGGAGATACGCGCGGCTGCCGGATTGCCCCGGCTCCACTTCGGGAGGCGCACCGACCGTGTGCGCGTGTACGCATGTATAAAGTCAATGTCTCCGTCCCTGCCGTCAGCACCAACCTCGGCCCTGGCCTGGAGGTGCTGGGCCTGGCGCTCAACCTGCGCAATGTGATCGAGATGAGTCTGCGCTCCGACGACCGGTTGGATGTGCGCGTCTCTGGTGAGGGGCAGGAGGCGCTCTCTCTGGATGTGCACAATCCGGCGGTGCGCGCGGCGATTCGCGTCTTCCAGGAACTGGAACAGGCTCCCGCCGGACTCAACGTGCGCTGCGACAACCGCATCCCCTTCGGAGTGGGGCTGAGCGCGCGCACGGCCCTGATCGTCGGCGGGTTGGTGGGAGCGAACAATCTGCTCGGCGGCCCCTTCAACCAGGAGGCGCTGATCCGCATGGCGGCGCAGCTCAGCGGAGACGGAGCCGCTGCAGTGGCGGCCATCGCCGGAGGACTGGGCGTCTACAGCACGGGACCGCAGGGGCCAATTCACCGCACGGTGGAGATCACGCCGTTGCGCGTGGTGGTGGCTGTGCCGCGCCTGCCGAACTTTCAGCCGCGTCTGCGCCCCGACCTGCCCGCCCGCGTGACCCTGAGTGACGCGATCACCAATGTGGGACATGTGGCGTTGCTGATCGAGGCGCTGCGCGACGGAGACTTCAAGCTGGCCCGCCAGGCCATCAGCGACCGCCTGCACGAACCCTATCGCCGCGAGCAGATTCCCGGCTATCACGCGGTCGTCAGCGCGGCGGAAGACGCTGGCGCGGTGGCGGTGACGCTGTGCGGCGCGGGGCCGGCGCTCCTGGCCTTTGCCAGCTACAATCACGAGAGCATCGAAGAGGCCATGCATCGCGCATTCCGCTCAGCGGGGGTGGAAGCGCGCACCTGGTCGCTGGTCAGCGATCATCAGGGCGTGGTGATCAGCGTGGTGCAGTGAGGTCATGCAAACCAGGCATTTTTCTGACGGTCTTCATCCAAATTGACTCTTTCAACGATCGTTGTTACACTCTCAGCAATCGCTCAGTACAGGGTAGCAGGAGATTGAGGAGCAGATCATGGCCGACGTATCGCAGACCGACGTACACCAGCCCGCTGCCGAGGCAGAACCGGCTGTGTTGACCATCACCCCTATTGCCGCGAGCAAGGTGCGCGAATTGATGGCCGAGCGGCAGCTTGAAGGCTTCGCGCTGCGCGTCTTCGTGCAGGGGGGCGGCTGCTCCGGCCTGTCGTATGGGATGGCGTTCGAGGAGAACATCTACCCCCAGGATCGCGTGGTCGAGAGCGACGGCGTGCGCCTGGTGATCGATCCCACCAGCCTGATGTACATGGCCGGATCAGAGATTGACTATGTGGACAGCCTGATGGGCGGCGGGTTTGCCATTCACAACCCCAATGCCGTCTCGACCTGCGGCTGTGGTCACTCCTTCCGCACCGAAGAAGGCGCGGATACGGGCGGCTACGGCGGCGGGTGTGGCTGTCACTGAGCAGCGATTCGCTGTATCACGCGCGAAGGTGCACAAGCCAGGCAATGCCTGGCTTTTTTTCGAGCGGTGGGGCTGGAGGCTGGTATATCTTTCCCTCGTCCCAGAATCTTCTCCTCACGCGAGCGCAGGGTTTCCAAACCCGCCTATGCACGACACGCTCTAGGTGGCACCGGCAAAAGGTAGCGCCGCGACTATCCCGCTCACCTCAGCGGCGGCGTCCGTCACGCGGACGGGCGTGCCCGGCGCGAAGTGCGGTCGCCGCAGCACAGCCAGGGCGATCGGCCCGTAGCGCGGCGAGATCGTCGCCGAGGTCACTTCGCCCGCGCTGCGCCCCTCGACGAGCACCGTTGCTCCCGCGCCGACGGGCGCGTCCAACCGCAGACCGGCCAGACGCCGGACGATCTTATCGTAATTGATCTGCCGGGCGATGACTTCCTGGCCGGTGTAGCACCCCTTGGCCCCGTGAATGGCGCTATCCAGGTTGACTTCCAGCGGAGTATGGGCGTCGGTCAGTTCGCGGGTTGGGCCAGGGATTCCCGCCTCGACGCGCAGCACCTCGACTGTGTCAGGATCGAGCGTCGCCGCGCCCTGTTCAGTCAGACGCCGTGCCAGTGCGTCCACGCTCTCTTGCCCGCCCAGGGCCAGATAACCCCGCCCCAGCGCTCCATCCTGCGCCAGCAGACGTACCGATCCGCTCGCCAGGTCCACGGACATCACTTCGCCCGGCGCGGGCAGCGTCTCAAACCCCACCTGGCGCAGAGTGTGCGGGGCGGTCGGCCCGGTGATCCACAGTTGGGCGCTCTCGGCGCTCAGGTCGTTCACCGTCACTCGATCCATGAAGAAGATACGCCGGATCAGATACTGCGCGGTGACCGGTCCACGCCCCGGCAGGGTGATCGCGTCCAGGGCGACTCCGTCCGGGCTGAGCAGCAGCCACCAGACATCGAGGATGCGCGCGGTGGGCGAGGTGAGCACCGTCAACAGGGGGTGGCCCGCTACCAGCAGGCGTACGTCGTTGGTGGTCTGGCGCTGAATGAAGTCGAGCCGCCCCTCGCCAGCGATGCGCAGCAGGCCCGGCTGCGGCAGGCGGTAGCAGGCAGTACCCGTCAGGGCGGCGGTGTAGTTGACGTCGTTCATGGTGTATCTTCCTCCGTCTGCTGGGATTTTAGGGGAATGCGGGCACGGGCGGCAAGGGGGCGTGAGAGTCAGGAGTCCAGAGTCAGGAGTCTTGGGTAGGGGGCCATGTCATCTATGGCGAGCGCGACTCTCTCCACTCCAAACCCCTGACTCCTGACTCTCGACTCAATACTCCCCACTCAAAACTCCGCACTCCCCACAGTGCTATAATCGAGGCACGCGGGGTCGTTGTGACTCCGGAGCGGAGGAGAACGGTCATGCGTCCTGTGCGCCGCGTCCTGATCATCCCGATCGTGGCTCTGATAGCAGCGACAATCGCCTGCACGCTGAGCTTTGGCAGCGATCAGCCTCCCACGCCCACGCCGTCGCCATACACGCCGTTCTACACGCCGCTGCCGGTCTTCACTCCGACACCTTTTTTCACACCGACGCCCGTGCCGCCCACGGCGACCGTCTGCGTGCGCTACACGGCCTGGCCGGTGTACACGGTGGTCGCGGGCGATACACTGGGCAGCATCGCGCAGCGGGCGAACACCACCATCGCCCAACTGGTCGTCGCCAACTGCCTGACCGATTCCAACCTGATCTACGTCGGTCAGCAATTGTATGTGCCGCAGCTTCCGGCCACGCTGACGCCGACGCCCATCACCCCGACGCCGGTCACGCCTGCCCCTGGCGCGCCGGTCTTTGGGCAGGCACTCACCGCCGATCAGCACTGGCGCGATAGCGCGGGGCAGGCGGTCACCTATTACCGGACAGTGCGCCTGAACGTGGGCGAAGTGCTCACCGCCGACATAGTGAGCTTCTTCGTCACCGGTCCGTCGGGCGGGGCGGCGGCGTACATCGGCCAGGACGCCGATCCCTGGGACGGCGCGTTCGTGGATTACACCTTCCCTGCGCCGGGGACGTACACCTTCCAGGCCGTAGCTGAAAGCGACGTGGGGCGCGTCAGCAGCGCGCCGTTCACAGTCCGCTACGACCCGAATTTCGTGCCAGCCGGCGGCGCTCAGTACAATACGCTGAGCTTTTCCCCTACACTGGGCACGACAGGTGGTGTCGTCGGCCTGCGGGCGGGTGCCGCGGTGAGCATCACCTGGCGCGACGCGCCGGGGGGCGCAGTGCGGGTGGATTTTCTGTTCACGGCAAGCACGGGCGGGGTGCAGACCATCGGCAGCGACGCAACCCCTGCCGACGGCGCGACGATGACCTGGACAGTGCCCGCTGGCGTTGTGGGCACAGTGCAGGCGCGCGCGACCATGCCCAACGGCCAGGTGTTGACCAGCGAGGCAGCCTCGGTGCGGGCGCAGTGAGCGGGAATGCCCTATGACCTGGCCTGTTGCGGTGATGGTTCTGGCCGGCGCGATCTTGCTGGTCGTTGCCCTGTGGTATCTGCTGATCAAAACGGAAGGGGTCTACCTGGGGCGGCGCACCGTCATCTGGCTCTATGATCTCTACGCCGGGCGCTACGACCGCATCAAACAGTACAATCCTCTGATCGAGACCGTACATCTGGCCCAGCCGATCATGCAGCGCCTGCCGACCTGCGCGCCGCTGGTGCTCGACGTGGCCACAGGTACCGGTCGCCTGCCACTGGCCCTGCTGGAACAGCCCGCGTTCCAGGGGCGCATCGTCGCGCTCGATCTCAGCCGACGCATGTTGACACAGGCGGCGCACAAACTGGCCCCTTTTGGCGAGCGCGTCTACCTGCTGCACCATCCCGCCGAAGCGCTGCCTTTCCCCGACGCGACCTTCGACCTGGTGACCTGCCTGGAAGCGCTGGAATTCATGATGGATGCACGGGCGGTCTTGCGCGAACTGGTGCGTGTGGCGCGTCCGGGCGGGTTGCTGGTACTGACCAACCGCCAGGGCCTGGACGCGCGGCTGATGCCCGGCCACACGTTCTCGCACCAGGACTTCATCCGGCTGCTTCAGGACGAACTGGGCTTGTGCGAAGTGGAACTGTTGCCCTGGCAACTGGATTACGGCATCGTCTACGCCCGCAAGCCAGGGAACAGCGCGCCCGCTGGCGCGCGCCCCCTGGAAGAAGTGTGGCGTTGCCCGCAGTGTGGAGCATTGGACTGGGTGCCGGTGCGCGGTGGCTGGCGTTGCCTGACCTGCGAAGCGTTCGCCCCGCGCGGCGCGGACGGTGTGATCGAAAGGGTACGCGAGCGCTGAGGGATGGCGCAGCGCGTTTGTGGGGCCGTTGTTGTGTGGTCAACTGGCCTGCCTGATCCCTATAATCCTTTGCTGAACGAGACTCAATACAGAGGATTGGCCCATGAACAACAGGCAGAAGCACGGGGCATGGCGCGCCCTGGCGCAGGAACGCTTCGAGCGGGTAGACCGCCTGATCACGCGCTGGATGGCGCGCACGGGCATCGTCTTGCTGCGCATCTCGATTGGCGTGGTTTTCTTCTGGTTTGGGGCGCTCAAGCTGTTTCCGGATGCCAGCCCGGCCAGCGACCTGATCCGCGATTCGATCACCTTCCTGCCTTCCGACGTGTTCATCCCCTTTCTGGGCATATGGGAGATGGTCATTGGGGCAGGGTTCATCACCGGGCGCTTCCTGCGCCTGACCATCCTGCTGATGATGTTGCAGATGGGCGGGGCCGCCTCCCCACTGGTGCTGAATCCCGATGCGGTCTGGCGCTCATTCCCCTTCGAACTGACGCTGGAAGGGCAGTACATCATCAAGAATCTCGTGCTCATCAGCGCCGCGCTGGTGATCGGCGCGACAGTGCGCGGCGGCGGGCTGGTCACCGAGCCAGCAGTGCCGAACGAGGTGCGCACATCTCGTTGAGTGTCTGGTCTGGTTGCTTTGGTCACGCCGATCGTGGCGGCGTAAAGCGAAGGGTCTGGTCTTTCATTATCAGGAGAATTGAACTCATGGCTGAACCGGTCATTGCTGCGAAATCACCCGCCGTCCTGGAACTGGAGCCAGGGACGTACTGGTGGTGCAGATGCGGGCGGTCGCAAAACCAGCCCTTCTGCGACGGCTCGCACCGGCAGACAACCGGCTTTTCTCCGCTGGAATTCACCCTGACCGAGCGCAAGCGCGTTCGGCTGTGCCGTTGCAAGCACACCAAAGACGCGCCCTACTGCGACGACACTCACCGCGAGCTGCGCTAGAGCGCGTTATGCACTTTTTCTCCCTCAACCCCCAACCTCTTCTCCCGCGCTGCGGGCTGAGGGGGTGTCGCTCGTAGCGGCGCTGTTCTGCTGCGCCAGCGGGTGACAGCGCAGGCCGTTCCCCTCGCCCCGCGACGCAGTCGCGTGGGAGAGGGGCGCAGGGGTGAGGGGAAGTACTACATCCTCCAGCATTCACCACAACCAGCAGACGGGCGGTCACTTCACCCGCCTGTTCTGTTTCTCCGCCCTGGCTGACATTCGCCCGACAGTTGGCCGCGCCCGCTTTCGCCGCGGGCCGCTTTGTACTATGGTAGGAGCAGGCGAGACGCCGAATCCGTCGGCTGTCGGCAGACCGGTTCGGTGGCCCACAACAATCCACATCATCCGGCGAGGTGGCTCATGCGCGAATGGCATCTCACTGCCGGCGACCCAATGGCTCCGCGCATTGCCGCGGACGCGCGCGCCGGTCGCACCAACTATCACGACGATCAGGTGTGGCAGTTGCAACTGGGCAAGGCCGCGGAACCCGCGCTCAGCCTGGAAACGCGCTTCGGCGGGCGCGTGGGGTTGGCGCGGCTGATCCCCGTGTGGCGTGTGGAGCGGCGGCAGTTCTACGAGACGCAGGCCTATCACACCCCGCCCGCCCTGACCGCCTTTGCGCCAGACTATCTGCGCGTGCGCGCCGGTCTGACGCCTACCCTGACTCTGAATGCCGAATTCTGGACAATGGAATCGCAGGCGGTCGGCGGGCGCTTCACTGTGCACAACACGGGCGCTCAGCCGCAGACAGTCCGCCTCGACCTGACGGCACAGGTCGCCCGCGAGGAAAAGTCGCTGCCCATGCTCTACCTGACGCTGGACAATGGCACGGTGGCGCTGCAACTGGGGCGGCTGCCACACCTGCAACCGGTCTTGCTGCTGGAAGAAGCCCGCGAGACCGGCGCGAGCGCGCAGCTCAGCCGGGCGCAAACGGTCGCGCCGGGTGAGACGGTGGCTTTTCGCTGGGTGCTGGCCGCCCTGCCCGCTCGTGACGACAGCCTGGCGCTTGCCCATCGCTGGCTGCATGTCGAGCCGTGGGAAGGGCATCTGGCGGCTATCGAGGCGCGCGCACAGGCCGCCCCGCAGGTCGAAACAGGACAGACGGATTGGGACCTGGCCCTGGCCTGGAGTCAGCAGATGGTCTTGCGTAGCTTTTTCGCCGCGACCGGTCACCTGCCGCATCCCTCGTTCGTGCTCACACGCAAGCCCGGTCAGGGCTACGCCGCCAGCGGTGTGCATAGTGGTGGCTTCGGCTACACCTGGGGCGGACAAACGGTGCCCGACGCCCTGTCTATCATTGGGACGGTAACGCTGGCCGCGCCGGAACTGGCCAAAGGGCTGGTGCGTAACTTCCTGGCCGTGCAACGCGACGACGGCTGGATAGACGCCCGCCCCGGTCTGGACGGGCAGCGAGCACAGGTGATCGCCCCTCCGCTGCTGGCAACGCTGGCCTATGCCGTCTATCACTTCACGCAAGATAAAACCTTCCTGGCCGACTGTCTGGACGGGCTGACGCGCTTCTTCGAGCGCTGGTTCGCGCCCGACCTGGACGCTGACGGTGACGGCGTGCCCGAATGGCAGCACCCCGATCAGGGGGCGTTCTCCAGCGGGCCGGTGCTGGCGCGGGGCGTGCGCTGGGCACAGGGCGTGGACATTCAAACACTCGAAACGCCCGATCTGGTGGCGTACCTGATCCGCGAGGCGCGCACCTTGCTGGGTATCTGCAAACTGCTGGGGCGTGAAGACACTGCCCGCGCCATCAAGCCGCGCTTCGATGCTCTGGTGACCGCCCTGGAAGAGTTTTGGGACGAGTCCCGCGGCGGCTATACCTACCGCGATCGCGACGCGCACACCTGCCCGGCGGGTGAAGTGGTCTTCGCGGGGCACGGCGAAGCGGCGTTGGGCGAGCGGGTGACGCTGGCGCAGCCCGGTCGCCTGATCTTGCGGGCGAGCGGTGGGCTGAGCCGCAAACCAGCGCTCTTGTGCCTGGTGGAAGGCGAAGACCTGGCAGGTCGGGCGGCCCGCGAAGAACTGCCCGCCGCCGCCTTCGATTGGTATCGCGGCACGGGGCAGGCGACCACGCGCACCGTCTGGCGGGCGGTGACGGCGCTGCGCTTCAGCGGGCTGAGCCGCGTCTTCAAGATCGAGGCGCGCACTGTTGACCTGACCCCGCACGATCTGGCGCTGTTCATGCCGCTGTGGAGCGGAGCGCTGGACGAGGAGCGTGTCGCCCGCCTGGTAGCGCACCTCACCGATCCGCAGACTTACTGGCGGCCCTATGGCGTGCCCGGCTGTCCGGCGAACAGCCCGCACTATGCCGCCGACCTGCTGCAGGGGTGCGGAGGCGCGTGGCCAGCGTGGAATGCGCGCATCGGCTGGGCGCTGCTCGAACGCGGCTATCGGCAGGAGTCGGCGGAGCTGTTCCGGCGCGTGCTGGCGGCGCAGTGCCGCAGCCTGTCCGCTGAGCAGACCTTTCACGCCCTCTACAATGCGGATACGGTTGAGGGCCTGGGCGACAGCGACATCGTCACCGGCGCGGCCTCGTGGGGGTGGTTCGCCCGGCTGTTCGGCGCGTTCGCCCTCGACGCCGGGCGGGTTGTGATCAGCGATCCGTATGCCTTCGGCGAGCAGACCATCACCTGGACGCAACACGGCGTGCGCATCACCCGCAACGCAGCGAGCACCGTGATCGCCTTCCCCAGTGGGGAGACGGTGACTTTGCCGCCGGACGCCGAAGCGCAGATCGTGCGCGATCCAGCTGTACAACGCCCGCTTTCTCTCTCGCCGGACGCGCCTGTGCCGCCTTCCGGTCAAAGTGGGGTAGAATAAAGGCAAAGCCGAAGTGAGGAGTGGCGATCATGACCGTCGGAACGCAGCCCATCACCGCCGAAGAATTCGAGCGTCTGGCCCTGTTGCCGGAGAACGCCGACCGTCGCCTGGAACTGGTAGGGGGGGACATCGTCGAAGTGGTCTCGAATAACTATTCGTCTATGGTTGCCAGCCGGATCAGTTTCTTCATTCAGCTTCATCTGATGCAGCACGGCGTAGCCGGTTACGTCACCGGCGCGGACGGCGGCTACCAGGTGGGCGACGAGCGCTACATCCCCGACGTGGCCTTTGTCAGCAAGAGTCGCCAGGCCGCACCTTCGCGCGACGCCTACAACGCCATCGCCCCCGACCTGGCCGTCGAAGTCCTCTCCCCCTCCGATCAACAGGACATCCTGCGGCTCAAGATCGTCAACTACCTGGCCGCCGGAACGACTGTGTGGGTTGTCAACCCCGACAACCAGACCGTCGAGGTCTACGCGCCCGGTCAGCGCGCTTATCGCCTTGGCCCCGCTGACACCCTCAGCGGCGGTGACCTCCTGCCCGGCTTCGCCCTACCCGTCAAAGATATCTTCCCGCAGGAAGGGTAAAGTCAGAGGAGCAACTCATGACCGTCGGAACGCAGCCCATCACCGCCGAAGAATTCGAGCGTCTGGCCCTGTTGCCGGAGAACGCCGACCGTCGCCTGGAACTGGTAGGGGGGGACATCGTCGAAGTGGTCTCTAATAACTATTCGTCTATGATCGCTGCACGTATCAATGGTTTCCTGTTCGTTTATCTGCAGCAAAATCCGATAGGGTATCACACCGGCGCGGACGGCGGCTACCAGGTGGGCGGCGAGCGCTACATCCCCGACGTGGCCTTTGTCAGCAAGAGTCGCCAGGCCGCACCCTCGCGTGACGCCTACAATGCCATCGCGCCCGATCTGGCGGTTGAAGTCCTCTCCCCCTCCGATCAACAGGACATCCTGCGGCTCAAGATCGTCAACTACCTGGCCGCTGGAACGACTGTGTGGGTGGTGAATCCGGACAACAAGACCGTCGAGGTCTACACCCCTGGTCAGCGCGCCTACCGCCTTGGCCCCGCCGACACCCTCAGCGGCGGTGATCTCCTGCCCGGCTTCGCCCTGCCCGTCAAAGATATCTTCCCCGAATAAACGGCAACAGGGGGCGTACCGATGCCCCCTGTCACGAGACCTTGCCCGCGGACGGACGGCTCAATCTGCACCAAAAGTGCGCAGCGTCTCCAGGTAGTATTCGGGGATGCCGATGTCGAAACGCCGTCCCTGTACGATCACCCCCAGAAAGCCGTCTTCCCGCCGCAGGCGGTCCAACGCCGAAGTGAGCTGAAATTCCCCGCGCTCGCGCACATTGTGCTCGATATGCTCTTCCAGGTAATCGAATATCTGCGGCTTGATCACGTACTGCCCGAAGACGGTCAGGTATTCGCCCTCCGGCAGGCCGGGCACGCGCAGACACTCGCGGGCATAGTCAATAGTGGGCTTTTCGGAGAATTCCGTGATGCTGAGCACCGACCCTTCTTCGACCCAGATGCCGGTGGCCGTGCCGAAGTTGGCGATCTGATCTTCTGGTGTCCGGCGCAGACCGAGCACGCTGACACCGCGCTGATTGAACACATCAATGATCTGCTGCGCACAGGAGCGATCGATCCCGGAGCGGTAGAGATGGTCGCCGAGCATGAGCAGGAATGGCTCGTCGCCCACTGCTTCGCGGGCCGTGTAGACGGCATGACCGAATCCCTGTTGCGTATGCTGTACAACGAACCTGACCCGCTGCCCGATCTCCAGCAGATAGCGCGAATAGTCCTGGAAATGGCGGGGGAGCTTGTTGTAATTCTCGATGGAGACCTGATGCTTGAAGAAGAACTCGAACTCGCGCAGGTCGTCGGGCTGCACGATGATGATGACTTCTTCGATGCCCGCGTTGAGCGCCTCCTCGACGATGAGCAAGATGGCCGGTTTGGCGACGCCGTCGCGATCCACAATGGGGAACAGTTCCTTCTTGGCCGCCTTGGAGGCCGGAAACAGGCGCGTGCCGAAGCCCGCCGCCGGGATCACCGCTTTGCGCACCTGCGGGCCAGGGGTGAGCGTCAGCTTGAGGCAGGGCATGCCCAGGTCGCGCTCGATGATCTCGATGATTGCCTGCTGATCGGCCTCGCTGCGGGCGATGAACTGCGCCGTGCCGTCGCCCTGTGAACCGACCCCCTTGCCACCCCAGATGTGCGGCTTGAGCGGCTCATAGGCCAGCACGCGGTGCAATACGGGCGCGGTCAGTTCTTCCGGACAGGCGGGAGTGGCATAGCGGTCGAAGAACTGCTGCGCTTCCCCCATCAGCGCGCCCAGTTTTTCGGCGTCGCCCGCCTTCAGCGCCTCGACCGCCTGATGCACGATGCGTTTGTTGATCGGGCCGAGCAGCTTTTGCACGCCTTCTTCGATCTCGTTGTCGGCAAAGGGATAGGAGCGGTTGAGGCGCGCCAGGATTTCCATGGTGTCCTTCTGCGCCTGCAGGTCTACCAACACGAAATAGAGGTCGCCGCCCGCCCGCAATTCTTCGGTGTCCAGCCGCTCGCCGTCGAAGGTCATCAGCACCGGGCGATTGCCAAAGGCGCAGCCCTGATCCATGCGCCCGCAGCGCGACGGTGTGGTGATTTCGCCCTGATAGGCGATCTCCATCTCGCCGCGCGTGGTCAGTTTGAGATCGTAGACGCGGTTGAAGGCGCGCGCAGTCAGCACACAGATCGCCGCGCTGGACGACAGACCCTTCTTCACCGGCAGATCAGTCTTGTAGTTGTCAATGATCAGGCCGCGCACATGATAGTTGGTGAGTACCTGATAGGCCACGCCCGCAATATAGCTCCAGAACCCGCCGCGCTGCGCTTCTTCCAGCAATGCTTTGGGTTCCATGGGGATTTCATAGGGGCCATGGCGAATCCCGTCGGGCGTGGTGCTGCTCAGCACCAGGGCGCTGGGGTGCGGCTCCACGTCGGCGTAGATGCCCTGGTTGGTGCCCGCGATCAGGGCGTAGCCTTTCTCGATCTCGGCATTGATGCGCCGGTAACCACCCGCCCAGTCTGAGTGCTCCCCGAACAGACAGACGCGACCAGGGACAAAGATTTTCACCGCTGAGGCTCCTTGGTTGTTCAGCCAGGCCATTACAGAACGCGCCGCGATTGTACTCAATCGCGCGGCGAACTTCCAGAACGTCGCGGCAGGGGGTGCGTGCAAAACGTGTCAGCACGCACTCGCGGCAGGGAGTCCCACACCCTCCGGCGCGGGCAATGCCCGGTCGTTCCATAAAGATTTCATAAATTCCCCACCTGGCCCGGCGTGCCAGGTTCCGCAAAAGTTGACGAGCGTCACGGGAGACATGACGTGCCAGCAGCCAGACAGGCGATCAATCCTTGACAAAACGCTAACAATTCCTCAAGTCCATCTTAATCTGCTGGCGATTTAATGAGGGTGGAGGTTTCATAAGTTCATCCGGCATCATCTCTTCAGCGAAGGGGGTAGCCATGAAGCACAGAGGACACGCACGACGGTGGCTGCGCTGGCAACGAGGCCAGGCGATGGCCGAATACTGGGTGACCATTCCCGCCGGCATTATCATCATGCTGGCCGCAGCGGGCGTGGTGCAGTTCATCACCAATGGTCTGACACAGACTGTCGAAGGGTTGGAGTACACCGGCAGCGTCGAGTGCACCGTGACCAGGACCGATGAGGTCACCGGGCCCATCTACGCCAACCTGTCCGGCCACACTGTCGAACTGGTCATGAACGTCTACGACGAAGAGACCGATACCACGCAGATCGCCTACAGGGTCACGTCGGGCGGCGCACACGACATCAGTCATTGGATCCTGGGCTTGCCGCCGGGAGTCGCCAAGCGCATCATCTGGACGAGCGAACCCTGGGTGGATCACACCACCAAAGCCGATCCGACAACCGGCATGTTCGGCATCAAGTTCGATACCGGCTACGATAGCAGCGACAGTGACAGCGGTGGCGACGGTGGCGCTGAGCCTCCTAAGGACAAAGACAAGCCCGGCAAGAAGAAGTCGGACGCGGGCGTCGTGCTGACCGGCTACAGCGCCCGTGAGGCCGACTCGCGGCTGATCGTCATCCATCTGGCCGGGTACTTCGAATGGGACATCACCGACCTGGGCGTGAAAGCTTCGACCGACGTCTTCATGGGCACCATCACCGCGCCAGCACGGCGGGTTGACCCGCCATCGGGCGGCTGCTAGCAGCAATAACGTACCCCCAACAAAGCAGGCCGGGGACTTCTGTGGAGAATTGACAGGAGCGCGGGACAGCAACAGCCTGTCTCCGCGCTCCTGTCGGCTTGTGCACCGGTGTGTTTCAGCAGCTTCCGGCCCGATTCGCGAATTTTGGCCCGCCCACATGAAAAGGTTACTCCTATAGCCTCTAAAATGGAGATAGTACTGCTGCCTTGCGAAGTCTTAATGTAACATTGAGGAATGTTTTGCGGTTTAACATTCAAACAACGGCTGAATGGTATAGGACTCGAACCACATTCGGCGATTATCGGTCATGATCGGGTTCGGACGAACAGGCAGGGAGGAAACAACGATGACCATCAGAAACAACAAAGGTAGATGGTTGCGCTGGCAGCGTGGTCAGGCGCTTGCTGAATACTGGGTGACCATCCCCGCGGGCATCATCCTGATGCTCGCCGCAGCGGGTATCGTGCAGTTCATCACCAATGGCCTGACACAGACCGTTGAAGGGCTGGAGTACACCGGTGACATCGAATGTACCATGCACAGCACCCCCGACGAAAAGAGCGGCCTGCTCTTCACAGACCTGGACGGCCATACCTTCGAGGTGGTGATGGATGTCTATGACGAGGAAACCAACACCACCCAAATTGCCTATCACGTCACATCGGGCGGAGAGCACGATATCAGCAACTGGGTGCTGGGTCTGCCGCCGGGAGTTGCCAAACACATCCTCTGGACGAGCGAACCCTACCTGGACCACACCACCACTCCTGACCCCAACACCGGTATGTACGGCATCAAATTCGAGACTGGTTTCGGCGGCGGGAGTGACGATGCTGTCGAGCCGGAAGGCAAGCCGGGCAAGAAGAAATCGGCAGCGCCGCTCGTTCTGACGGGCTACAGTTTCCGCGAGGAAATGGACTCGCGCACGATCATCATTCATCTGGCCGGTTACTTTGAGTGGGATATCACCGACCTGGGCGTCAAGGCGGGGACGGACGTCTTCATGGGCACCATCACCGCGCCAGCGCGCCGGGTTGACCCGCCGAAGAAGGCAGATTGCTAACAGAGAGTGATTGCACAGGCCGGCGGTGGAACCTCCAGGGGTGCCGTCACACGCCTCTGGGGCTGTTTCTGAGACCGGAACGCCTGCGGCCTTTGTGAATATCTCATTAATTTCTCCAGCCATGGCCGATCCGTTCCCCTGGAACGCGGTGGGCACGGTGACCCAACATGGTAATATTCACAACAGGCCAGCGGTTTAGCGTTCGAAGTATGACGCGCTGATCATGGGTCTGTGGAACGCAGCCGCCGATACGGGTAGACAAATGGCCGAGCTATCGCGTGAGTCATCGTCACCATGGGGAGCATGGGTTATCCCTCCACCTGCGGATTTCGTTTCTGCTATGTCCAAGACAGGGATCATGACCGAACAACTTTCTCCGGAGGAGCTGGAACGGCTGTCGCGTGAGATCAGTCGGGCCGATTTGCAGAAACTGGCGGAACGGGGCTTGTTGGGAACACCTGCCACTCCAGCCAGCGAAACGAAGAAACCCCGACCGGAACCAAAGCCAGCCGAAGCCAACAGTGCCCTGCTGCAGGGCAGACGCATCGAGACCGTGCACACTGCCTTCGGTGAGATACAGGAACTGCGCCTGGAGCTAGACCTGGAAGAAGAAACCGAAGAGGAAGAAGCGCCCAAGCGTCGTTTCCGCGTGCGCGACATTCCCACCTACATCACCATTGGCGGGCTGTCGCTGGCGCTGATCGCCGAACGCTCCTACCTGTATCTGCGGCGCGCCAAGCACGACTTCGACCGTCTACCGGTGTTCGTGCGCGTGGTTTACTACCTGGCCGCGACCGCCGTGGTGCTGTTGCTGGTGGGCTTTATCCTCGGCACGCAGATCACACACCTGCTCGGCGGCGGCTACAACCCGCCCACCCTGCAGGAGTCAGCAGCCGCGCCGTACGGGGTCAATCAGCGCGTACTGCCGCTCAGCGATGCGCAGCCAGCTCAACTCCTGCCGGAGACGTTGGGCGAGTTCCCCCGCTCCACTGAGATCATCTCGGCCAACAATGCTTCCAGCCCCACCAATCAGTGCCTGCTGGGGCTGGGCTACGCCAAGGATGTGGTCAACCCGCCGACCTGCACGCGCAGTTACGGCATGGTGGGTACCGCCTCAGCGCGCTACTACAACGGGCGTATGAAAGTGGACGTAGCCGTCGCCCGCTTTTCCAACGAACAGCAGGCACACGGCACGATGGTCGAGCTGCTCATTCACGCCCGCAAATATGGGCGTGTGGGGGATTTTGCTGTTTCCGGCCTGACGCCCAACGATTACTTCTACAGCAACGTGCGGGGCTGGATTTCGTTCACCTGGTCGCATGGACCGTGGGTCTTTTCGATCTCGACGGTGAAGCTGGACACGCTGGAGGAGGCGATTAAGGCGTTCCCCTATTGATTTCGGATCGCGAATTGCGGATTGCGAATTGTGAGAGGGGCTGACGGTTTCGCCACACCGAGTGGAAGCGCATTCAAATTCGCATTCCGAAATCCGAATTTCGAAATTCTCTGTTTATCCCGCCGCCTGGGTGGTGCACGTTTTATCGCACCGCGAAGCCTGGGCGGCGGTATTATTTCAGTCGGAAGGGGCTTCGGGCAACAGGGCAGGCTCGCCTCGTCGCAAGACCATCGCCGGCAGTGTGCGAATCTCGCTCAGGCCGAGCAGCACGCCGGCGATCACGAAGGTGGCCGCGCCCACACCCGCCAGCCCCAGCACGCGCAGCGCTGTGATGATCACACTGGCGTCGTGCCAGCCCAACGCGCCAAGCGCGGCATCGGCGACCAGCACCGCGCCCCCCATCACCGCCGCCGCTCCCACCGTGCGGGCGGCTGTGCTCAGCAGACGTTGCTCGTCCACACTCCCCCAACGCCGCCGCAGGATGACCAGCAGCAAGATCAGCTCGATCAGGAATGTGACCGAATAGCCCAGCGCCAACCCGCCCACGCCGGTCAGACCGGCGACCTGCTCGTTGAGCCGGGTCGCGCCGTCTGCCAGGGTTGCCAGCGCTCCGCCGTAGTCACCGGAGATATAGCGCGCGCCCCATTCGCCGAAGACCTGCTGCGCCGTGCCGTCGAATTCGTGTACATAGCCCAGGTACAGCCCGCCGACGATCAGCACGTTGGCCACCGCCGCCACGATAGCCGTCCACAGCGGGGTGAGCGTGTCGCGGTCGGCGTAGAAGCTGCGCGCCACCACTTCGTGCAGACTCTGGAAGATGATCCCGAAGGCGAAGAACTGCAGCGCCCCATAGACCAGCGCGCTGTCTTCGGCGTCGAAAGCCCCGCGTTCCAGCAGGCTGATCAACGGACGCCCGATCAATACCAGCCCCACCGCCGCCGGAATGGTGGCGATGAGGATGAAGCGCAGTGCGCCGGACATGGCGTTCCGCTTGCGGTCGTCGTCGCCCAGGGCACTGAAGGCAGCCAGCGTGGGAAACACGACGAAGCCCATCGCGCTGCCGATCAGCGTCTCCGGGATGTTCATCAGGCGGTAGCCCCAGTCGAAAGCGCTGACCGCGCCGCTGCCCATGCGCGAGGCAATGTTGTTGAAAACCAGCGTGTTGAAGGTCACCACGCCCAACCCGGCCACGCGCGGGATCATCAGCGCGATCACCTGGCGCAGCGACGGATCGCGCCAGCCCAGCCGTGGCCACCAGCGCATCCGGTAGTGCAGCAACCCTGGTACCTGCACGCTGAAATGCAGCGCCGCGCCGAGCACCGCCCCCCAGGCGATGCCGTATACGCCGAACGGACCGATCAGGAAGGCCACGCCAAAGAGAATGCCCACATCGAAGAGAATAGGGGCGAGCGCGGGCAGCAGAAAATGATTGTGACTGTGCAGAATACCCTGGAACATCCCGCTGACGCTGAAAATCAGCGTGCTGATCAGCAGGATGCGCATCAACGTGACCGTCTGCGCCACCTTCTCCGCGCTGAAGCCGGGCGCGACCACGTGCTGCACCAGCCACGGCGCGAACAGGAAACCCAGGACGCTCAGCACCAGCGTCACCGTGAAGACAGTGTTGATCACAGCGCTGGCCAGCCGCCAGGCTCCGCTGCGATCCTCATGCGCCAGAAAGCCGCTGAAGACGGGGATGAACGCATAGGAAAGTGCCCCGCCGCCGATGAGCAGGACGATCTGCTCTGGAATACGGTTGGCCGTGACGAAAGCATCCCACTCGTCGCCCACGCCGAAGACGCTGGCGATGATGAACGTCTGCGCCAGGCTGATCGCCTTGGCCGTGCCAAACGCCACCATCAGCAAGAGCGTATTGCGGGCCATGCGGCGGGTATCGGCCTGGGCGGGCGCAGACGGGGAGTGACTCATTATGCCTTCAATCGCTCACAGACTTAACCGGGAAAGTAGACAGAAGGGATCATCACAGAGGCACAGAGAGAGCCAGCCTGAAAGCGGGTACACACTCTGTGTTTGTTCTTCTCTGCGTTCTCTGCGGTTCATACCCCCTCAACGCGGCAGGCTGGCGACGGTGAACGTGCCCGCTTCGACCTGCTTCTTGGCTTCTTCCGCCGGGAAGAAGTTGCGGTTGAAGCGCAACGCCTGGTTGAACTTCTCCATCGCTTTGTTGTAGTCGCCCTGCGCCGCGTAGACCAGCCCCTGGTAGTAGTAGGGTTCCTCGATGTAGTTGCCGCTGTTCTTCAACGCTACGTCGGCATAGAACAGCACGTCGTAATAGCGCCCGGTGTGGAAATACGCTTCCAGCGGCCCGAACTGATACCACAACATGCGCGGCGGCAGGTTGAACTGAAACGCCTGATCGTAGGCGATGGCGGCGTTCTCGTAGTCCTTCAGCAGCACGTAAGCCGTGCCCATATTGAACCAGGCCCACTTGTCCGTGCGATCGCGCACAGCCTCGCTGCGCGCCTGTTCCAGCGCCGTGCGATAGCCGTAGACCGGGTCCACATAGTCGCCCAGCGCCTGGCGCAGGTCCATCTCCCGCGCGGGATCGTAGACGACCAGGAACACGCGGTTGAAGTGCCGCCATTTCTCGTCGAAGACGCTGTAGGGGCTGGGGCGGCCCTGCTCTTTGTTGCTGCCCAGGAAGCTATCGAAGGTGAGGAAATGTTGCTGATAGTCGTCGTAGCCCATCAACAACACATAGTGCCCCATCCAGCCCTCGCCTTCGGGCTGAATACTCTCCTCGATCACCACCGGAAAACCAGCCGCCAGCAGGCGCTTGAGCACGGTCATCGTGCCGCCGTAGCGATAGAGCGCCTTGACGTTGGTGTTCTCGTTGACGAAACGCACCATCTGCCATGGGCTGACGTTCTTGTCCTCTGCATTGGGCTTCATCCAGCTTGCCGCGGCGTACTGATCCTTCGTCCACCCGTAATAGCTGAGCGCCATGGTCATGGTAGTGGGGCCGCAGTTGTTCCAGCCCTGCAACTCGTAGCGGATGTTGCTCAGCTTGACCGTCGGCGGCAGAGGCGCTTCGGTCGGTGCGACCATCGGCGTGAAGGTGGGCAAGGCAGCCACCTGCTGCGGCGCGTCATAGGTCGGCAGCAGAGTGGGTACTTCGGTGGGTACCGCTCCCACGGGAATACCGCCGACGCTCTCGGTCGGCGTAGGCGTGAACGGCGGCGTTGGCGAAACAACCGGTGCAGCAGCAGGCGGGCTGCTTTCCTGGCTGCCACCATGCCCTGCGCCCAGTTCACCGGTCTGTGGCGTGCTCGCCACCGCCTCGCTGTCCTGCGTGAGCAGCAATTGTTCCGCGGCTTCGCTGTCCACCGCTCCACTGAGCGTCGGGATCACCTGGAAGGGCGCGGTCGGGCGCAGCGCCTCGAAGGGCGGGAACATATCAATCAGGCGTTGCTGGTAGCGCGGCTCCAGATTGCGGAAGAAGGGCGGGAACGCGATGGCAAAAATGACCAGGGCGATCACGCCGAAGGCCAGCATGGCCCCGCCCAGGGCCAGCAACGCCTTCATCCAGGTAGACATGCCGCGCCGCCTGCGGGCATGAGGCCGGCGGCTGCGCGGATGGTTCAGGGAAAAGTTGACCGATCCCGGCACTCCCAGATGGTCATAATCGGTGGGAATGTTGGAAGGCAGACGTGACCGTTCGCCGGTCCCTGTCTTGCCAGATTTGCGCGATCCCATGCTCAACGTCACTCCTCCGTCTGCCGATCACCCATCAACCGCCAAGACCGGCAGACCCTCTGGCCGCTGCGCCCGGCCAGCGCTTCCAGTTACAGAAACAGAAAGGCGCAGTCAACAACACTGCTTCCACCCTGCGATCGGCCCGCACAGCACTGCGCGGCGCACGCCGGGCACTATAGCGCATTCGGAGCCACTTTGCCAGGGTGCGTTAGAGTATTAGAGTATGGGTGCATTCGCTTTTTTGGGCAGGCTTCGGAGATCGTTTGAAAACCTCACCCCCCGGCCCCCTCTCCATACACGGAGAGGGGGAGTAAGCATCTAGCTAAGTCCCCTCTCCGCGTGTGGAGAG
>DAOTZZ010000010.1:0-6213 GCA_034433965.1 Anaerolineae bacterium | reverse complement strand
CCGCAGCACGCCCACCATCTCCACCATGGTCGCGCCGGTAGCGATCTCATCGTCCACGATGATCGCCCGCCGCGCCTCTTGCCCCGTGCCCAGCACCGACTTGATCTCCACCTCGTTGTCGGCCAGGCGCACCTTGCTGCCGATGGCCAGCGGCACGCCCAACGCCGAGGCCAGCTTAGAAGCGGGCTTGGCATAACCCACGTCCGGCGACACCACCACGGTATCGCTCAAATCCTGCTTCTTGAAGTGATCCACCAGCACGCGCAGGCTGGTCAGATGATCGAGCGGCACATCAAAGAAACCGTGCACCTGCGGCGAATGCAGCGTCATGGCGATGACGCGGTCGGCTCCCGCCGTCTCGATCAACTGCGCCACCAGTTTAGCCGTGATGCTGATGCGCGGCGCGTCCTTCTTGTCCGAACGCCCGTAGGCAAAATAGGGGATGACGGCGGTGACGCGGCGGGCGTCGCCATGCCGGGCGATGTCGAGCATCATCAGCAGTTGCATCAGGTGACGGTGTACGGGGCGGGTGAGCGACTGCACGATATAGACGTCTTTGTTGCGCACGCTCTCGCCAAGCTGAATGCGCAGCGTACCGTGGCTGAAGCGGCGAATGCTGGTCGGGCGCAGCGGCACACCCAGGTACTGGCAGATACGACGGGCCAGCGGTTCGTTGGACGTGCCGGAGAAAATGAACAGATCTTCAGGACTCAAGATGGTCACTCCTTCGCTCAGGCGCAGCGCGCAACCTGCCTCTTACTTTACCGCTTGGCCGTGAATCCGCAAGGCCCGCAGCCGGGTGAGCGCCTTCATCTCGCAAGACAGTGGTCTTGAACCGTTGAGACCCAGAGAACGCAGAGGAGGGGCCATCGGGCAAGGCAAGTCGCTGACAACCTTTTGACGCACCCGAATTGCCCGCCCTTTGAACTCGCGCCGCACTGAGATAGAATCTGTAGCGCTGAGGAGTGTCCCGAATGGAACGCACTATGCCACGTGACTACTACGAAATCCTGGGCGTGCCGCGCAGCGCGTCGAAGGAAGACATCCGGCGCGCTTTCCGGCAGCTTGCCCGCCAGTATCACCCCGATGTGAGCGACGCACCCGACGCCGAGGAACGCTTCAAGGAGATCAACGAAGCGTATCAGGTGCTCTCCGACGACGAGCGCCGCGCGGCCTACGATCGCTTCGGGCACGCGGGCCTCAACGGGATGCCCGGCGGTGGCTTCACGGGCGGCATCCCCACCATGGAGGAGATTCTCGAGGAGTTCTTCGGGGGGTTGGGCGGCTTCGGCTTTGGCGGGTTTGGCACGGGGCGACGGCGGCGCGCACCGGTGCAGGGCCGTGACCTGCGCCAGGAGGTGCACCTGAGCTTCGAGCAGGCCGTCTTCGGGGCGGAGATAGACCTGGACGTGAGCCGGCGCGAGACGTGCCGCGTCTGCGGTGGCAATGGGGCCGAGCCGGGCACGCAACCCCGTACCTGCCCGGAGTGCAACGGCACCGGTCAGGTGCGGCGAGTGCAGCAGACCTTCGGCTTCAGCATGGTCAACGTCACCGATTGCCCGCGCTGCAAGGGCCGCGGTCAGGTGGTGGATACGCCGTGTCACGAGTGCCGCGGGCAGGGGGTGGTGCATCGCACGCGCACCCTCACCGTCAAAGTCCCGCCCGGCGTGGACGACGGGATGCAAATCCGGCTCGCGGGCGAGGGCGAACCCAGCCCCAACGGTGGACCGCCTGGTGACCTGTACGTGGTGCTGACCGTTGACCGGCATCAGTTCTTCGAGCGCCGCAACAACGACATCATCCTGGAAGTGTCGATCAACGTGGCGCAGGCGGCGCTGGGCGATATCATCAAGGTGCCGACGGTAGACGGGGAGACCGAATTGACCATTCCGGCGGGCACGCAGTCCGGCGATGTGATTCGTCTGCGCGGGCTGGGGGTGCCCAAGCTGCGGCGCGACGGCACTACGTCGGGGCGCGGTGATCAGTTGGTGGTGATCAACGTGGAAGTGCCGACCAAGCTCACCAAGGAGCAGCGCCGCCTGTTCGAGGAACTGGGGCGGACGCTGGGGCACGAGGTGACGCCGCAGAAGGCGCGCGGTCTGCGTGACCGCCTGGCCGACTTCTTCGCGGGCAACTGAGGGTGAACTAACGCACAGACAGAGAAACGGGCCTCCGGCGGGAAGCCCGTTTCTCTTGCGCGTATCACTTTGAGGAGGAGGACGGGGCCTTCTTGGTCACGATGGGGCTACGATTTGGGTTCAGCACGCTTCAATGGCGACCCCGTCATCTTCATCATAGCACGTTTTTCGAGATAAGCAACATTACAATCATAAGAAATACGACTTTTTTATCAAATATTTACAATTCCGCCCAGGCCAGGCGACCCTGGCTCTCTGTTTCCCTGCGAGGTAGGCTGTGGACTGGATCGAAGTGTCTCTGGAAGTGGACGGTGAAGCCGCCGAAGCCGTGGCCGACCTGCTGGCGCGCTACGGGCATCAGGGAGTGGCCATCGAGCAGGCGGGCTTCCCCGTCGAAGTGTGGCCCGACGAAATCCCGCCCGCCGATCGCCTGATCGTGCGGGCCTATTTCCCTGCCGACGAGCGTGCCGAGGCCGCCCAACAGCAGTTGCGCGAGGCGTTGTGGCACATGGGACAGCTCTATCCCATGCCAGAACCGACTTTCACCGTGGTACGGGAGGAGGACTGGGCCGAGGCGTGGAAGCAGCATTATCATCCGTTGCGGCTGGGGCGGCGGCTGTACGTCTGCCCGCAGTGGGTCACTCCTGCCGATCTGCGCCCCGACGATGTGTTGTTGCTGCTCGATCCTGGCATGGCCTTTGGCACGGGCACGCATCCTACCACGCAGCTTTGCCTGATCGCGCTCGAAGAGACGCTGGCCGAACGCCCCGCCCTGGAGGTGCTCGACCTGGGCTGCGGATCGGGCATTTTGGGCATTGCGGCGCTGAAGCTGGGCGCGGCGCACGTGCTGGCGCTGGATACGGATCCGCTGGCCGTCGAGGCGACGCTGGAGAATGCCGCCTACAACCAGGTGAGCGACCGCCTCACCGTGCAGCAGGGTAGCCTGGAGGTGCTGCGCTCGTCGGCGCATCACTTCGATCTGCTGCTGGTCAACATCCTGGCCAAGGTCATCATCGCCCTGTGTGCTGAAGGGCTGGGCGACGTGCTGCGGGCTGGCGGGACGGGCATCTTTAGCGGCATCATTCAGGAGCAGGCGGACGAGGTCGAGGCGGCGCTGCGCGGGGCTGGCCTGGAACTGTACCGACGGCGGACACTCGGCGACTGGGTCGCCATCGAGGCGCGCAAGCCAGCGCGGTGAAGAGCTTTGGATTGCGAAATGCGGATTGCGGATTGCGAAATGAGAGAAGGCCGTCTCTGGGCACGGGGTATTGGCTCTGCGGAACCTCTCTACGATGACTCAGTAATGCGGTGCGGTGATGATCTGCACTTCGTCTGGCGGCCAGTAGCGCAGGCGGGCAATGCCCTTGATGGCGCTACGGGGCACCGGCCCAAAGGTATGGCTGTCCAGGCTATGACTGCGGTTGTCGCCCAGGACGAAGTATTCGTCCGGCCCCAGTTCCCAGGTGCCGTCGCAGGAGGGGTAGGTGCAGAATTCCTGCACGTAGGGTTCTTCGAGCAGTGCGCCGTTGATGTAGACGCGCCCGCCGCGTAGCGTCACCGTCTCGCCGGGCAGCCCGATGACACGCTTGATCAGCAGTTCGTCCTGGCGCGGCGAGTCCAGCACCACCACGTCACCACGGGCCGGCCCGTTCAGCAACAGGCTCAGGCGATCCACGATCACGCGCTCGTTGGTGGAGAAGGTCGGTTCCATGCTGGCGCCGTCCACGACGTAACGGGGCAGCAGGGTGTCCATCGCCAGGCGCACCAGCAGCACCACCAGCACAAGCTGAATGATTTCGCGAGCGGCGATCTTCAGGCGCGACGGTTCGCGCGTCGCTGGCACTTCTGAAAATGACGGTTCGACCGGCGGCCAGGTATTCACTGCCAGCCACTCCCTGAGGGTACAAGCGCTTCACGCTTCTCATTGTACTGCGCAATGGCGCTTTGCGGACAGCTTTTCAGGGAACTCTAATTATGACGCGGTAGCAGCGCCGGAATTCTGAACTGTATTCTTTGCCTGAGTCACTTCTGTGACCCTGTGATCTCCGTGGTGAAATCTGCCCCCAATCCGAATGCACCCGCCGGGTGCTCCGGTCAGCGCAAGCTCTGACCGATGCGCTATAATCGGGGCGGGTGCTCCGGCTATCGTCTACGCAGGGGATGTGACTTTGCCAGGACTTGTCGCCACTGTCCGTCAGCGCCGCGCCGACGCCTTGTTGTCGGTGATGGTGCTGATCTGGGGGTTGCATTTCATTGTCGCCAAAGACGCCATCGCGGCCATCGAGCCGCTTACTTACAACGCGCTGCGTTTTCTGGTCGGCCTGCCTGCGGTGCTGCTCTTTGCCTCCCGCCAGAAGGGCGCGTTGCACCTGTCGCGGCACGACCTGGTCCTGGTGACCGTCCTGACCCTCACCGGCCCGGTGCTCTATCAGATCGGCTTTGTGCTGGGGCTGAAGCGCACGACCTCCACCAACACGGCGCTGCTGCTCGCCACGCTGCCCACCTGGACGGCGCTGTTCAGCATTGCGCTGGGCATGGTGGAGATTCGCTGGCGGTTGCTGGCCGGCGTAGCACTGACGCTGGTCGGCGTGACGCTGGTGGTGCTCAGTCAGGCAGAAGACGGCCTGGCGCTCTCGCACGACGATCTGGTGGGCAGCGGGCTGGTGCTGGGCGCGGCGGTCGCCGGTGGCCTGGCGAACGTGCTGGCGAAACCGGTAGTGGATCGCGTGGGAGGGCTGCCGCTGGGCATCTGGAAATACATTCTCACGACGCTGACGCTGTCGCTGCTGGCCGGGCCGAAGCTACTCACGCTCTCTGCTGAGCAGGTTCCCGCCGCCAATATCCCAAACATCCTTTATAGCGGGATGCTGGCCGGAGCGGGCGGCTTCCTGGTCACACACCTGGCCATTCGCGAGATCGGCCCGACGCGCAGCAGCAGCTACTTCAACTTCAACCCGATCGTGGCGGCGCTGGCCGGTGTGCTGATCCTGCATGAGCCGTTCTCCGGCTGGTTGCTGCTGGGGGGTGCGCTGACAGTGCTGGGGGTGATGGTGGTCAACCACAACACCTATCTGCGTCGCCCCGTCCCCGACGCCGAACCGCTGCCGCGCGCGCCGGCTGTGTCACCTGTCAGGGAGAGCACGCGCTGACCGGCGGAGACAAGGGGCGAACCATCGAGACAGTGCAGAGAGTCCCTGCGCGGTTTTCTGGATCCTCTGCCATCCCTGCGGGCAATTTCGGCTCAAGGGTGACACCAGGGTTGGGTTTCCGTTAGAAATTTATGATGATTCAGTATCAGTGGCGGCAGGCGGTTGACAGGCTCGCCCGGCTTCCGCTATACTGATCTGGCAAACGAACAAATGTTCTACTCTGTGACCGCATAACCAGGGGTGGTGCCATGAGCGACACAGGAGAACAGTCCCGGCTGCCGGGGAGCGGCGGCGCGCCGATCGCGGCGGAGAGGTGCCTATGAGCCGAGACAATCCGACCACGCGCGAGCAGGTGTTCCGCTTCATCGTGGAGTACAAGCGCCGTCATGATGGTCTGTCGCCGTCGGTGGGGGACATTGCGACCGGCTGTGTGCTGCATCCGTCTACTGTCAAGTACCATCTGCTCCGCCTGGAGAACATGGGGCGTATCCGCATTGTGGGGCGGCGCGCCATCGAGGTCACCGGCGGCTCCTGGGACCTGCCCGCCGACGACGACGCGCCCGCGCCGTGAAACGGGCATCAGCCGTCAGCGAAGGGCATCCGTGGGAAGCACCTTGTTCGCTGACGGCCCATTGCCCCGCCGTCCATTTTGTGCTTAGATCGGCGCGGTGCTGTTCGCTGCGAAGGTGGTGTGCCATGACCCATCAGATCAGTCTCATGCCCGCCCGCAAACGCATCGCGCTGATCGCTCACGACGACCGCAAGCAAGACCTGTTGGAATGGGCGCGTTTCAACAAGGGGAAGCTCAGTCGCCACGATCTCTATGCCACCGGCACGACGGGCACGTTGCTTCGGCAGGAGCTAGACCTGCCCGTGCATACGTTCCTCAGCGGGCCGCTGGGGGGCGATCAGCAGGTGGGCGCGAA
>DAOTZZ010000009.1:0-5723 GCA_034433965.1 Anaerolineae bacterium | reverse complement strand
TGACGCACATCTCGCGCCGTTACCGCGAGCGCGACGTGCTGCATGAGGCGCAACAGTTCTTCCCCAACACGGTCGTGGTGCGCGACTTCGATCACTACGTGGTCTCCAAGGGGCAGCCGGTGCGCAAAGTCATCCCCGGCGAAGGCGGGGACGAGCCGCAAGAGATGATGCTGAGAGAAATCACCCTGGAGGACCCAGAGAGCGCGGAGGGAAATGGGTAGAGTCCTTGTGTTCCCTCCTCGGTCACAACCCTCGCGCTCCAGGACAAATCAACAGTTGACAGCGCCGCTGCCCTTTGCTACCATGTGGCCCACAATCCAACAGACGTAAAGGCTGTGACGGAGAGAAGTAGGTGCGTCAGCCGCCCCCAGGGAGTCCGGGCCGGAGACTGCAAGCCCGGATGAGCGCGCCCGCACCGAAGTTCGCTTCTGAGCCGACGGGTGAACGGCGGCGCGCTGCGCCCGCCCAGTAGTCTGCTCCGCAGGCCCTGCGTTAACGGGGCAGCCCCTCTCGCCAGGCGCGACGGGGGTGGAATGAGGTGGGGTTGTGCCAGACGACTGGCCGACCCAACCAGGGTGGTACCGCGGGCAATGTCTCGTCCCTGATCCTGACCAGGATAGGCGACGAGAATTTTTGTTTTTGGCCTGGATTGTGAAACAATGGGCCGGTGCGTCACCGGCACTCATCAGCGCAAGAGGGACTATATGCTGGAGAAAATAGACACACTCTACGAGCAGGCAATAGCCGAGCTGGAAGCGAGCGCCGACGGGGAAGCGCTGGCCGCCTGGTATCGCCGTTACCTGGGCAGGAAAGGCGAAGTCACCCTGCTGCTACGTGCGACGGGTATGTTGCCCAAGGAAGAACGCGCCGAGTTCGGCAAACGCGCCAACTCGCTGCGCGACGCTCTGAGCGCCGCCTACGCCGAGCGGGCAGAAGCTGTCCGCCAGGAAGAACTGGCGCGTTCTTTGCAGTCGGGCGCGCTGGATGTCACCCTGCCTGGTCGTTGTATTCCCACTGGCGGACTGCATCCCACCACGCAGACTCTGCGCGAGATTTACGCCATCTGGGCGGAGATGGGCTTTCAGGTCTATCGCAGCCGCGACGTGGAAGACGACGAGACCAACTTCACCCTGCTCAACATCCCGCCGCATCATCCCGCCCGTGATATGTGGGATACGTTCCACACTACCACGCCGGGCGTGATCCTGCGCACGCACACCAGCCCCGGCCAGATTCGCGCCATGCGCGACTATGGCCAGAACGGCACGCAGCCGATTCGCGTCATCCTGCCGGGCATGTGCTATCGCTACGAGCAGATTTCGGCCCGCAGCGAAATTCAGTTCAACCAGGTCGAGGGGCTGGCCATCGGGCGCAACATCCGCCTGACCGACCTCAAGGGTACCATCACCGAGTTCGCGCGGCGCATGTTCGGGCCGGATAAGCGCGTGCGCTTCCGCGGCTCGTATTTCCCGTTCACAGAGCCAAGCCTGGAAGTAGACGTAGAGTGCATCCTGTGCGGCGGGAAGGGCTGCACTGTGTGCAAGCACACCGGCTGGCTGGAGATCGCCGGCTGCGGCATGGTGCACCCCGTCGTGCTGCAGAACGGCGGCTATGACCCGCGCGAATGGAGCGGCTTCGCCTTCGGCATGGGGCCGGAGCGCATGACCATGCTCAAGCACGGCATCCAGGATATTCGCTATTTCTGGGGCAACGATCTGCGCTTCCTGGAGCAGTTCTAGCGCAGAGCCGACAACCCTCAGCGCCGGGCTCTGCGCGCCCCTCCTGACGCTTTCGGGGTAGAATGCGTAGGAAGCAGGGGGCGGAGAATATCATGATGAGCGAAGTACAGGATCGTCTGCCGATCGTCTTGCCGCTACCGGAAATCGGGCAGCGCATCCAGATGTTCCCTGGCAGCAAATGGCCGGTATGCGCAACCGCTTGATTCACGGCTACGACGAAGTGAGCCTGACCGTCGTCTGGGATGTTCCTGCCCTGATCGCCCAACTTGAACCGCTGGTTCCGCCCGATGAACCATAGGAGTAGGAGTTCATGTTGCTGAACCTGAAGACCATTCATAAACCCGCGACGCTTGCCGAAGCGCTTGATTTGCTGAAGCAGGCGGGCACGTTCCCGCTCTACGGTGGAGCCGCGTTGCAACGGCATCCTCGCCCGGATGTCGAGGCCGTCGTTGACCTGAGGCAGATCGGCCTGGATCGCGCCTGGGAGGAAGGCGACTCGCTACACCTGGGCAGCATGCTCACGCTAGAGCGCGTCCGGCTGGCCTGCCAGGAACGCGGGCAGACGTATCCGCTGCTGGGGGGGATCGCAGAAGCGCTGCGGGCAGACCTGCCCGAAACGCTGCTCAACACCCTCACTCTGGGTGACCTGCTGCTCGAGCGCGATCCACAGTCGGTGTCGCTTACCTTGCTGCTGGCGCTCGACGCCGTCATTGTGACAGCAGATGAGTCTGTCTGGCCACTGGCCGATTGGTTGGCGAGCGGCGACGACGCCTGGCGCGTCCTGGTGACGCACGTCAGCGTGCCGCGCGGAGCAACGCGGGCGGCAGTAGCCTTCGAGAAAGTCGCGCGCACGCCTGCTGACGCGCCCATCGTCGGGGCGGTCGCTGCCATGCAGGCCACGGGTGAGGGGTATCGCTCGGCGCTGGCGCTGTGTGGGGTCGCGCCATGGCCCCTGGCACAACCAGCAGCGGCGCGCGCCTTCGACCAGAGCGGCGAGGTCAATGCGGCGCTGGAGCATCTGGTGCTCGATCCGCCCGGCGATCACTGGGGCAGCCGCGAGTACCGCGCCGAGATGGCCCGTGTGCTGACGCGGCGGGCATTGCTGGCAGCAGCGGAGAAGATGCAGTAGCTGTCAACGTTCAGCCTTCCGTCTTCAGCGAAGCTGTGGTGCAGGGCTGTTCAGCGCCTGGCTGACGGCTGAACGCTCAAAGGGAGCGGGGATGACCATCGAAACAGACGAAGACCTGCAAAAGCTGCTGCGCATTGGGCGTATCTGCGGCGAGACGCTGCGCTATATGCTGTCCCGTGTCGAGCCGGGCATGACCACTGCGCAACTCGACGCGCTGGGCGCTGCTTTTTTGCGCCAGCACAACGCCCGCTCTGCGCCGATCCTGGCCTACAAGTTCCCAGGGCATACCTGCATCAGCATCAACGACGAGGCGGCGCATGGCATCCCCGGCGAGCGCGTCATTCAGCCAGGCGATGTGGTCAACGTGGACGTGTCGGCGGAGCTGGAAGGCTACTGGGCGGATACGGCGGCGACTCTCATCGTCCCACCCGCCCGGCCAGAAGCGGAGCGGTTGTGCCGCTTCACCCGCCAGGCGCTCACCGAAGCGATCAAGGTGGTGCGGGCCGGTCGCCCGCTCAATCTGATCGGCAAGACGGTCGAGCGCATCGCCCGCAAGGGCGGCTACGCGATCATCCGCGAGTTGCCGGGGCACGGCGTCGGGCGGCACATTCACGAAAAGCCGAGCGTCTTCAATTTCTACCGCCGCGGTGACCGTACCCTCATGCACGAAGGACTGGTGATCACCATCGAGCCATTTTTCAGCACGGGCAGCGGGCACATCTACACCGATCACGATGGCTGGACGTTGCGCACGGTAGATCACAGTCTGAGCGCGCAATACGAGCACACCGTGATCGTCACCAGCGACGGGCCGATCCTGGTCACAGAAGTTCAATGAGAGGCGCTCCACACGGGCGCTATTCGCAAACATAGGGGACAAACAGAAAGGAGGAGGGCGCGCTGATCCCATCCGGATCAAAATTGCGGAATGCGGATTGCGGATGGTGGATTTGATATTCCGCGATCCGCAATTCGGCTGAAGATGGGACAAAACCTGCGCCCGGTTTCTATGAAGGTTCCGATTTCCTGGCTCAAAGAATACGTCGATCTCACCATCTCGGTGGAAGAACTGGCCGAGCGCCTGACCCTGGCCGGTCTGGAAGTGAGCAGCATCCAGTACTTCGGCATTCCGCAAGGCCCGCCGCCCCCTGGCAGCAATCAGCCCCCGTCGCACCATCTGGTATGGGATCGCCAGAAGATCGTGCTGGGCGCGATTCGCGAAGTGCGCTCGCATCCCGACGCCGACCGTCTGGTGCTGGCGCTGGTGGATTATGGCGGGAGCGAACTGGAACAGTGCGTGACCGGCGCCCCCAACCTGTTCCCCTATAAGGATCAGGGGCCGCTCGATCCGCCCTTGCTCTCTCCCTTCGCGCACGAAGGCGCGGAGGTCATAGACGGGCACAAGGACGACGGCAGCCGCATGATCCTCAAAGAACGCGTGCTGCGCGGCATTCCCAATCGCAGCATGGTTTGCTCGGAAAAAGAACTGGGCCTGTCCGACTCGCACGAGGGCATCCTGTTGCTGGACTGGGAGGAGTTCGGTCACTTCCCGCCCGGCACTCCTCTGCAAGACGTGCTGGGCGATGCCGTGCTGGAGATCGATCTGCTGCCCAACATGGCCCGCGCCTATAGCATTGTCGGCGTGGCCCGCGAAGTCGCGGCGTTGACCGGTCAGACGCTGCGCCTGCCGCCGCTGGAGGTGATCGCCGAAGGGCCGCCCATCATGGGCGAAGTCTCGATCGAAATCCGCGAGCCAGACCTCAACCCGCGCTTCACGCTGGCGCTCATCCGCGACGTGCAGCTTGGCCCGTCGCCGCAATGGATGCAGCGGCGCTTGCGTCTGGCCGGCATGCGCCCGATCAACAACATCGTAGACGCGACCAACTATGTGATGCTGGAGCTGGGCGAGCCGCTACACGCCTTCGACTGGGATGTGTTGCGGCGGCGCGCGGGCGGCAAAGCGCCAAAGATCATCACCCGTCTGCCGGAGCCGGGCGAACACCTGGTGACGCTGGATGGCGTGGATCATGCGTTGGACGAGTTCAACATCCTGGTCGCCGACACTGCCGGTGCATTGAGCCTGGGCGGCATCATGGGCGGGCTGGAGAGCGAAATCTGGGACCCGGCCAGCATGTCGGTGAGCGAGACTCTCTCCGAAGCGCAGAAGGCACTCTTCACCGACCGCCCCGCGACGCGCAACGTCCTCCTGGAAGCCGCGTCGTGGAACTTCATCAACATTCGCCGCACCATGCAGAGCCAGAAGATGAACAGCGAGGCGGGCCTGCGCTTCAGCCGGGGGGTACACCCGGCCATGGCGTTGCGCGGACTGTTGCGCTGCATCGAGTTGATGCGACAGATCAGCGGGGGCGTGGTGGCGCAGGGCGTGGTGGACGAGTATCCGCGCCCCGCCGAGGTGATCACCGTAGACCTGCCTGTGCGCGAGGTCGAGCGGCATCTGGGCTTCGCCATCCCTCAAGCGGAGATTGTGCGTATTCTCCGGGCGCTGGAGTTCACCGTCAACGAGCAAGGCGACGTCTTGCAGGTGACAGTGCCCGATCATCGGCTGGACATCGGCACGGGACTGACCGGACGCGCCGATCTGATCGAAGAGATCGCCCGCGTCTACGGCTATGATCGTCTGCCGAACACGCTCATTGCCGACGAACTGCCCGCCCAGCGCGCCAACGTGGCTCTGGAGCGTGAAGAAGCATTGCGCGACGCATTGGTGAGGGCCGGGCTGCGCGAGATCGTGACCTATCGCCTGACGACGCCGGAGCGTGAGGCGCTGCTCACCCCGCCTGGCGCAGAGTCAAGCTGGCCGCGGGTGCCCTATGTGACACTGGCGAACCCCATCG
>DAOTZZ010000008.1:0-4753 GCA_034433965.1 Anaerolineae bacterium | reverse complement strand
ATAAACTTCCCATACGGTCTCTGATACTCCCTGCGACACTACAAGACTTCGGAAGTCTGTTCCTTGGCCTGGCCAGACCCCTTCCGTCATCGAAGCGCAGGGACTAAGCCCTATTTCCGCCCTCAATTCCTGCTATAATGTTAAAGAGATGGTCTATCTCCTCTCAGGTATTATCAAAGAACGATCTCGTCTACAGAAGGAGGAGACCATGAAGCGGTACGTACGCCTCGTCTCGCTGGCGATCCTGGCGAGCCTGATCGTCGCGCTGCTGGGCATCGTCCCCGTTACACCAGTGCGCGCGGCGGGTGAGCAGTGGCTGGTCAAGGAACGTCTCTCTTCGGGCTGCTTCAGCGGCCAAACCTTTTTCAAGGTGGAGTTCCGCAATCTGACGCCCGGCAAGAAATACTACCTCGACACCATCGTCAAAGACCTCGCCGGTACCGTCTATATGGACGAGTTTTTCGCGGCCATCGCCCCTGATCCGAGCGTCTTCGACGATGAGTGGGGCGTCTTCGACGAGAACGATCGCGGCCTGCAAACTGGCTCGTTCCCCCTGCCCGCCGGTCAGGTGCTGGCGATGACCGTCACCCTGCGCGATCGTTACCGTCAGCCGCTGTGGACAACCACCGTGCACTTCACCTGCGACGGGGAAGACTTCGGCATTGCTAGCATTCCCGGTTGCGATCAGTTCATGCCCATCTCTGCGTCGTCGGTGGTGGGCACCTTCGTACTCAACGCGCCGCTCTACTGGGCACCGGGCGAACTCGTGCAGCCCTACACCGAGATTCCGGCGGGCAAAACGGCCTGGGTGATCGGGGTAGACCCCAGCAAGCTGTACTACAAGATCGTCTGGGTGTGCAACGTGCTCTATGTCCCGCGCTACACCATGGGGCCGAACTTCGACTCGGTGTGGACGGGTAAACCGTTGCCAACCAGCAACGGATACTGATCTTCGCTCCCATCGCCCACAAAATGAAAGAAGCCCCGGCGTCACTGCTGGGGCTTCTGTGTTCTCACCCTGTGCGCTCAGCTCTGGCGCTGGAAGGTGATGAAGCGCGCGATCTCGCGATCGGATAGTTCGCGGGGCGGCGTGACGAAGAAGTAGCCGTCCGCCCACAGCGGCTGCCCGAAGGCCAGATCGGGGAACTCGGCGGCGCTGCGTTCGGCAGTGACCGTCATCAGGCGGGTCATCACCTGGTCCGGCTGGAGATTCTGGGGCACGGCGAGGGTCATCTGCACATAGTCGGTGTGAATGGCGAGCGCCCCCACCTCCCAGCCCTCCTGTTGCGCGAACTCCTCCAGCCAGCCGGTCAGTTCCTGGGCGAACTCGCCGCGCAGTTCCAGGCGCGGGTCGTGCGGAATCCACAGGCAGGTGTAGCCGACCGTCGGCGCAGGAGCGGGCGGCGCGGGCGCTTCCGGCTCCGGGGCGGCAATCGCCACGGACTCGGCGGGTTCTGGTTCGGCGACCGCAGGCGGCGCGGGCGGCGGCGATGGGCGGCGCGGTCTGGTGCGCGCGGCGGGCGGCTCCGGCAGTTCCGGCACCAGATTGAGCGACTCGCCCAGGCGACGCGCCTGGCGGCGGATGGTGCGCAGCGACGTATTGGCCCCGAAGACCATGCTGAGCACCATGTTGCCCTCGACTACCATGCTGTACAGCAGGAACTCGCCCGCTTCGGGCAGGGTGATGTAGCGGGTGAGCGCCTCCGACGGGGCCAACGCGGTGCGCCAGGCCGCATCCACGATCTCGAACAGGCGCTGCATGACCGGCGCGGGCAATTCCCCGGCGTGCGCCAGCAGGCGACCGGGACGGCTGAGCAGCGTGGCCTGCGCCGAGCTTTCCAGCGAATACTGCGTCAGGTTGACGGCCATTTGCGCGATATCTATCTCGTCGGCGGCCTCTTCGGCGATCTCCTCGCCCCCCAGCAGGCGCGCCGCTTCTTCGACCGGCACAGCGATCAATCCTTCCTCTTCCGGCAGCACGACTGGCGCGGGCGGCTCCTCCGCCTCCCAGATCGGTGCAGGCATGGCCTGGTCACGCTCCGTCTCGGCGACCCCTTCCATCGTCGGAGCGGGCACCGGTTCGGGCGCAATGGGTTCTTCGGCCAGGGGCCAGGGTTCGGCGGGCATCATGCCCTCTTCCGGGCTGATCTCCGCCGGTTCTTCCCAGGTCAGTTCGGGCCCAGGTTCGGCGGCATCGGAGACGGGCATCTCCTGGCCCGTTTCCGCGAACTGCCAGGCATCGGGCGCGGCTTCGGCGCGCACCCCCGCGTAGAACAACGCGGTGATGTCCGTCTCCTCGGCGCGATCAGGGGGAGCGGCGTCGGCCAGTTCGCGCAATTCGTCGGGTACGCCCTCCGTCTGACCGCCCATGTCCTGGAACAGCGCACCCAGGTCGAGATCAGGGGCCGCCGCGCTCTCCTCTGCTGGCGGACGGGACGAGGGCTGCGTATCCGCTGCGCCGCGCATGGCTTCGCCCTGCAAACGATCGAAGATTGCCTCCAGGTCGCGCGCGTCGGCCAGGCGCGTGCCCTTGCCCCACGACGGCAGCGGCTTGAGGCGCGGCTGACGGGGCAACACCGGCGGCAACTGCTCTTCGATCTCGGCCAGCAACTGCGACAGCGAGAAATCGTCGCCCGCTTCGGCGCTGCTGACGGCGGTCAGCGCCGCCGTCGCCGGGTAGTGACGTGAGTCCTCTTCGGCCAGCGGCGGCTCGACGAAAGTTTCGGGCGCAGGAGAAGGCTTCACCGGCGCTTCGAATGGTTCTGGCTCCGCTTCGGTCAGCCAGGAGGGGGCCTCTTCGACAGCCATGTCCTCCGGCGCGACCAGGTCGGCGGGGTCCGGTTCGACGCGCGCGCCCGCCGGTTGGCCGTAGCTCGGCTCGTCGAACTCTGCCTCGTCCACCTCTTCGCCCGCCAGCGCCGCCAGCACGCCTTCGAAGGACGGCTCAAACAGCCCACCGATCACCTCACCGATGGTGGTGTCTTCGGGGGTCGCTTCGTCGGCTGGCCCTGCGGGGCCGGCGCGACGGATGGCGTCCAACACGTAGTCAATGGCCGATTCGCCCTCGGCGGTCAACTCAAGCTGACCGGAGTCAGCGGCGATGGACGCCAGCAATTCCTCCAGGCGTGTGCGGCGTTGCAGGTTCATTTCAGGATCGCGCAGCGACTCCACCAGATCGTGGAAGGCGCGGTCGTCGGGCGAGCGCTCGTAGTGCTCCGGCGGCGTCTGGGCTACGGCGTCGAGCACGTCGCCGAACTCGGCGGCGTCCGGCTCACCGACGTGTGTCGCCAGGAACTGCCGCACCCCCTCCAGATCGTGCGGAGGCACGGTCGGCGTGTCGTCGTGCTGCAGGGGCGGTTCGACCAGGGAGCGTTCCGTCTCGTCCCAACCCGCCGCGCCGAGCAGTTTCTCGAACGTGCCCGTATCGGGCAGGCGACGGGTCGGCTCCGGCTCCTGTTCTTCGTCGAGGGCGCGCGTGGGGGGCGGTTCGGTCTCCGGCCAGTCACCGAACAGCAGCGTCGCCCCGCCCTCCTCTTCCTGATCCAGCAGACGGGTCGCGCCGTCTTCGGTCTCCGGCTGATCCAGCAACCAGGTCGTCGGCAGTTCCCCCGACCACTCCAGTGGCGGCTCGCCCCGCTCAACCGGCGCTGCACGCTCGTTCAGCGGCACCGTCGAGGGCAGTTCCTCGTCCTCCTCCAGCAGGTGGGTCGCGCCGTCTTCGGTCTCCGGCTGATCCAGCAACCAGGTCGTCGGCAGTTCCCCCGACCACTCCAGCGGCGGCGGGCCTTCTTCAGTGGGCGCTGCACGCTCGTCCAGCGGCACTGTCGGGGGCGGTTCCTCGTCCACCTCCAGCAGATGGGTCGCGCCGTCTTCGGTCTCCGGCTGATCCAGCAACCAGGTCGTCGGCAACTCCCCCGACCACTCCAGCGGCGGCGGGCCTTCTTCGGTGGGCGCTGCACGCTCGTCCAGCGGCACTGTCGGGGGCGGTTCCTCGTCCTCCTCCAGCAGACGGGTGGACAGCGGCTCCGCGCCCTGCTCCCCCAACAACCAGGTCGTCGGCAACTCCCCCGACCACTCCAGCGGCGGCGCTTCCTCGCCCTGGGCCGGCGCTGAGGCGGGCGCTTCCGGCTCAGCGGGAGGCGGGGCCAGCCGCGGGATCGTCTCCCACTCGCCCGCGTCTTCCTGAATGCGCCCCAGCCGCCCCGTCTGCAGCCGGTCGAAGACCTCGAATTCGGCCAGCAATTCGCTCATGTCCGGCGCGAGGGACGATGGCCCGGCATCAGCAGCGGGCGCTTCTTCCGGCTCGTCCAGGTCGTGCAGGCCCTGCTGAATGAAGTTGCGCTCCTCCGGGCTGAAAAGGCGCGTAGGCGGGCGGGCGACGGGGGGTGCGGCGGGCGGGACGAACTCGTCGGCGACCTCCCCCTCCGGCGGGGTGATCACCGGCCCCTCGACGCGCCCGATGATCTCGCCCAGATAGGCGATCAGCTCGCGGGCGGTGAACGGCTTGGGGATGGCCCCCTGCACGTCCATCGCCTGCGCACGGGCCATCTCCGCCTCGTCGCGCGGCATCATGATCACCGGCAGATCGGGGCGCACCTGACGGATCATGCGCACCAGTTCGAGCGGGTCCATGTCCACCGGCTCGAAATCCACCAGCACCGCGTGATAGGCGCTGTGCAACAGGGCCTCGTGCGCGGCCTGCCCGTTGGCGGCCAGGTTGACGCGAAACTGACCGGTGCTCTCCAGCGCCCCC
>DAOTZZ010000007.1:0-12239 GCA_034433965.1 Anaerolineae bacterium | reverse complement strand
GTACTGCCGCCTGAATGTCGGCGCTGGCGGCGGTCATCGTGGTGGGCAGATAGCTGGTGACGCCGTGCTGCGCGAAGAAACGCGCCATCTGCTGCAGCGCCGCCGGCGTCGCGTCCATCGTGTCGTAACCAACCGCGCCGTGCACGTGCACGTCTATGAAGCCGGGCACCACCCATCGCCCGTCCGCCTCGATGACGCGGTCGCCTGCCAGGGGCGCCACTCGCCCCGCCTGCAGAGCCACGATCTGCCTGTTCTCTATGACCAGCGTGTGGTCGGTGAGGGTGGCGTGGGGAGTGAGCAGCGTCCCACCAACAATCAGCGTGCGCATAGAAGCCCCCTACTTGAGCGACCCCATGGTGATGCCGGAGATCATGCGTTCCGACAGAATGACGTAGATCGCCACCGTCGGCAGCATGATGATCACGATGCCAGCGAACAGGCTGGCCCAGTCGCCGGTGTATTGCAGCGCGTTGCGCAGTGCATACAGGCCGAGGGAAAGGGTGCGCGTCTTATCCGTGTTGGCGAACACCAGCGCCAACTGATACTCGTTCCACAGGCCGATGAAATTGAAGATTGCCGCCGTCAGCAACCCCGGTGAGGCCAGAGGCAGCATCACCCGCCAGTACACCTGGTAGTCCGAACACCCATCTATGACCGCCGCATCCTCCAGCTCGCTGGGCAGCGTGATGAAGAAACCGGTCAGAATATAGACGGTGAAGGGCAGCGACAGGCTGACATAGACGACAATCAAGCCGGGCAGGGTGTTGTCCAGTTGCAGGTTCAGCATCAGCGCGAACAGCGGGATGAACAATAGCGGATAGGGAATGCCCATGCCGGCGGTGAACAGGTTCGTGATGGTGTTGCTACCCCGGAACTTCACCCGGCTCAGCACATAGGCCGCGGGAGCGGAAATCGCCAGAATCAGGAACACAGACACCGACACCACAATCACGCTGTTCAGGAAATAGCGGCTCATGTCCACTGCATTCCAGGCCGTGCTGTAGTTCTCGAAGCGCAACTGCGGTGGCAGCTTGAGCGGCTCCTGGAAAAGCTGACGGTTGGTCTTGAACGATGACATGGCGATCCAGCCAATGGCGAACACTGTGAAGCCACACCATGCCAGCAACACCAGGTAGCTGGGAATCTGACGGGCAAACCGCAGCAGCCGCCCTTGTGTACGTCGGCTGAGGGTCCAGGGTCGGGTTTGTGCAGTCGTTGCCATGTGGCCCTCCTCAGTACTGGATCACTTCGCGGCGCATTACGCGGCGCAGCACTACCACCACGACGACCACCGTCAGCACGAGCGCCACACCCATTGCCGTGGCGTAGCCCAGACGGTAGATAGGGGTGCGCTGACCAAAGCCCATCACATACAGATACACGGCGATCGTGTAGGTGTTGGGGGACGGTTCCAGCGCCGAGAAAGCGAAGGGAAATTCGAAGATTTTGAGGGCACTGATGCTCCACAACACAATGCCCACCGTGATCACGTCCCACAGCAGAGGCACCGTGATGCGGTAGAACATCTGCAGTTCGTTCGCCCCGTCTATCCTGGCGGCCTCGTAGAGTTCGGGAGGGATTTTGTCAATGCCGGCCATCAGCAGCACCACATAAAAGCCCACGTTCATCCAGATGATCGCGGCCAGCATGGACTCAAAGATATTCTCCGGCGATGTCCAGAGCGTCTTGGAAAGCGACTCGAAACCCAGGTAGGCCAGGCCGTTCTTGAGGATACCGAAGCGCGGATGGTAGATCGCCACGCTCCACATTGTCGTCAGGGCGATGACGGCCACCACGTTGGGCAGGAAGATGATCGCCCGGAACAACTTGCGCCCTTTAATACCGGAGTTGAGCAGAATGGTCAGCGCGAAAGCCAGGCCAAAGACGATCACTCCCCCCACGAACACGATGGTCAGCGTATTCTTCAGGCTCTCGATGAACAGATCGTCGCGGATCAGTTCCCGGTAATTGTCCAGGCCGATGAACTTGGCCTCGTAGGAAAAGCCCGACCAGTCGAAAAAGCTGTAGTAGAAAGCCCGTATGGCGGGGTAGAGAAAGAACACCAGATAAAGGAATGTGGCCGGAAACAAGAAGGTGATGATCAGCCTTTTGCGCGCGCGCATGCCCCCTGCTCCTCACTGCCGCGCCACCCCTCGCCGTGGCCGACGGCCCCAAACGTTGTGCTGCGGGCGGATGAACAACTGGGATGGGCACTTGTGTCCCATCCCAGTCAGTCGTCCGCTCAACTGCGAACTACTTGCCCTTCCAATACTCCGCTGCGTCGCTGGCCATTTTCTCGACAAACTCTTCAGGCGTCAGATCGCCCAGGAAGAGCTTCGACCAGTTGACGTAGAGGATGTTGTTGACGAACTCGGAGTACTGCGCCACCGAGCCATCGGCCATGCCGAAGACTGCCGTAGCGTTGGCCGCCGCCGTCGCGCCATCCTGGATGGCTTCCGCCCAAGGCACGCCCAGGCGCGTCACCCCGACCAGCGCTTCATCGGCCATCTTCTGCATATTCTCTTTGGTCATGATGAAACGCAGGAACTCGAAGGCTTCGCGCGGGTGCTTGGAATCCTTGACGATCATGAAGCTCAGCAGGTACACCATCAGATCGCCCTGCTTGCCCACGCCGCCCGGCATCTCCGGGAAGTTGAAAGCGCCCCACTCGAAGCTGCCCTCGACGATCGGGGCCAGTTCGATGGGCAACCACGAGCCGACCAGTTCCATCGCCGACACGCCGACGCCCAGCGTTTGCTGACCGGCAGGCCACAGATACCCCTTGGTTTCGGGCGGAATGCAGCCGCGATCCCACAGTTCGCGCATGTTCTGCGCCGCTTGCAGATAGACCGGGTCTCGCCACATCTCGCCCGTCTTGTCCTCGATGGTCTGCCGCAGGAAGCCCACGCCCTTGTAGCGCACAATCTGATAGGTCAGATAGTCAATCTGGTAGAACTGAATGTCGCTCTCGGCAGCAATGGGGGCGTAGCCGGCGTCCAGCAACTTCTGGCACACGCCCAGGAAATCTTCCCAGGTCTTGGGTGGCTCAGCGCCTGCCTCGGCAAAAGCATCCTTGTTGTACCAGAACTGCGAGGTGTTGTAGATGTAGGGCCACAGGTAAATCTGCCCATCCACGGCGAAGAGATCGAGCGTGCCGGGGGTGAAGACCTCGCGGATCGGCACGTCCTCGTCTAGCGCCTTCTCGTCCAGGAACTCGTTCAGCGGATAGGCCATCCCTTCCTGCACCAGCCCACCGGCCAGGGGGTCGGCATCCTGATCCACCAGGTCAATCTGCTGCCCGGCGCTCAGAGCGGTGCGCACCAGCGTCTGATTCTGACGACCATTCCAGGTAGCCTCGATGTCAATGTTGGGATTGGCCGCCTCGAAGGCCTCGATCCAGCTCTGAATGACCTTGGCCTGCGGCTCGGTCTCGTTCCACATGGACCAGTAGACCAGCTTGATCTTCTCCTGGGCGCTGACCAGCCCTGTGCTCAGCGGGACGACCATGGCGACGATGAGCATCAGTGTCAAAAGCCGGAATTTCTTCATGGGATCATCTCCTTCTTACCCAGTAAGTATGAACAGCGCGCATAGGTGAACTTAGCTAAAGACTGGAGTTTGCATTTCACTGCATAGACACTCTCCGTCCCTACCCTGCCAAAGATTGGCCGACGAACAGATGGATCTTCGGGCAACAGCAAGAGCTTGGCGCGAGACTCCTGAACAAATGACGCGCAACAGACAGGCTCTGGCGACGACTCGCTCCCCCTCTTAACCCATCAGCAAAGACTTGAGCATCACCACGGCGTCGAGCCGCGCCGGACGATCGGGATTCTGCTGATTGGCCATGGCGCGGTAATAGGCGAGCAGGTGCAACACCGGCAGATACGCCACAGTGCGTGCCCACGCGGGCATCCCGCTGCCCAACATCACGTCATGCCATTGTGCACCTTCTGTGCGACCCGTTCCCTCCTCCGAGATCGCCAGCACATGCGCCCCGGCCTGCTGCATCTGCTCCAACACGGCCATCTCGTGCCGCTGTGCGTTCTCTGACAGCAGGCCGATCACCAACGAATGCTCGTCCACCATAGACATAGGACCGTGACGGAACTCCAGCGTATGAAAAGCTTCGCTATACGACAGAGACATTTCCTTCATTTTCAGCATGGCCTCGCACGCCATGCCGTACAGAAAGCCGGTCCCCAGGAAAAAGAAACGCTGGATCGCCATTGTCTCGCCGAGTGTCTGCGCCAGGGGGCGGTACTCGTCCAGCAGCCGCCGGGCAATGGCTGGCAACGGCCTCAGGATTGTCGCCACATCTTGCCCGCCAAGATGACCGGCGAGCGCCTGTGCCAGGAGGGTCATGCTGGAAAAAGAGCGCGTCTGCGCCACGCTCTGCTCCTGAGCCGCGCTCGCCGTCAGGACGAAGTCGGCCTGGCGCGCCAGAGAACTGTCGCCATAGCAGGTGATCGCCAGCACTGGCCCTCCCGCCCGTGCCCGGAAAACCTCCACGGCGTCGAGCGTCTCGGTCGTCTCGCCGGAGCGTGAGATCGTGACGAGCAGGGTGCTTGCATCGCCCAGTTGCACCACCTCGGGGAAAAGCACCACTTCCGAAGCCGGGCGTGCCTGCGTCGGAATATGATTCAGGGCCTGAAATAAAGAAGCGGCGACCAGGGAAAGATAGTAGGTCGAGCCGCAACCGGTGCAGATGATGCGCTGAATGGTGTGTTGTTGCCAGAAGCGGTCAAGCGCGGGAACCAGACTCTGGAATTCAGTCAGGGTTGCTGACCATACGTCTGGCTGACTGCTGATCTCGGTAAGAGTGTGAAAACCCCTCTCGGCCATGAACAAACGACCTTTGCATGGGAAAAGACTGTTTATGCTTATATGGTACCCTCAGATGCGCAAAAAGTCAATATATCCGAGCGTATTCGCGCATAAATAACCACAATCGAGCATATGATGGCTGGCGAGAGGGTTCGGGGTAGCTCCGAAACGGTTGTCAGGCCAAGAACTGACCAACGCAGAAAGTGACTGCGCGGACAAATAAAGAAAACGACCGGCCTGAGACCGGTCGTTGGCATATCCGCTACTTTGGCCGCATCCCCCCCCCGGAGACGCCGCCATTGCACGTCACCGGAGCGCACCGCGTGGCGGTGCGGAATCCATTGTACCCTTATGCCTCTGCAAGCAGATCGTCGTACGACTTGAACCAGGAATCGCTTGACGCTGTGGAGGCGTAGAAGTCGGTCCAGGGCCGCGCCAGACGACTTGCGATGTCGGTGATCCGCTTGAGCCGCTCGACTGCCGTCGTCGCCAGGAAGCGCTGCCGCTCCTCCGGACTCATCACCACCGCCTCTTTCCAGATCGCGCGTCCGGCCAGAAAGCCGCTCGCGCCTGTCTCACAGGCGATGCGCACCTGCTCCTCGAACACCTCGAAATCAACGCCCGCGCTCAGCAACACCCACGGAATCGGGCAGACTTCGCTGATAGCGGCGCAGGCGGCTCGCCAGAGCGAGCGATCCTGGTTGAAGGCCACGTCTACCGGGAACTCCAGTTTCAGCACGTCTGCACCAAGTCCGCCGAGGCGCCGCGCTGTCTCACGCACCACCTGGGGGCGCGTCTCAGCGAAGGCAGCGCTTTCCTTGGGTACGCCAGCCTGCAGGCTATAGGACATTGGCTCCAGGAAGAGTGGAATATCGTAGCGCTGGCATTCCTGGGCCACTTGCCGGATAGTTTCCTCCAGCTCTTCCGCCAGTGCGCCGGTGTCCGGATGGTAATAGACCATCAATTTGACTGCCGAAGCGCCCATGCGCTTGATCTTGCTCACCGTCCAGCCTTCGGTGAAAGCAAGCTGACGGTACGTTGAATCGCCGCTGTAGCCGCTCTTCTCCAGAGACATCAACAGCCCACTGGTACCCGCCATATCCAGCGCCGCTGGCAGGCCGTAGATGGGATCCAGCAGCACGGCACTCGTATGATAGGACAGGGCAACGACCACATCGCGCTTGATTTGCACCGCTGCCTCGTACGATGTACCGTCTGGCAACATACGGCGATAACTGCCACGCTGATCGAACGCCAGAATGGTGAAGATATGCTGATCGGTGCTGGTTTGTTTGAGATAACGCCATTTCCCTGGCGTAAGAGGTTGCTTCACAGGGTTCTGCTCCGAAGCGCTACAAGTATCAGGAAACACGGGCGTGTGGCCCTGGTTGGGTCAGCGCCCGCCTCACTTCTGAAGCCTGATCTCCGTCTTTGCCTCCAGGTCAAACCGGTAGATCAGGCAACCTCGAAACCGCCTCTGAATGTAGATCTTCGCCCCCTCACCCAGAATGTCCGCCAGCGTGTTGCACATAATGTACCCACCCTGGAAGTCGTCTGAACCAATGTACGTGACGGGAAACGTCACTTCACCATTAGCGTAATCATCTGCTGCTTGTCCGTCGGCGCTGTGATCAGAAAATCAATGTCCCCTCGCGCCACCAGCGCCTCGATGATTGGCGTCTGAATCGTCGGGTTGAACTCCTGCGGGTCTTGCTGGTTGTACACAAACAGCTTCGTGACAGTGACTTAACGTACCTTGCAAAGAACTGATCCGATTTGATTTGTGCGGCCCCCCTCCTTTTCCCAATCACCGACCCTTGAAAGGGCCGTTATTCCCTTAGACGCGCAACACCTGGACGCCCTGTTCCTCCAGTGCCGCGGTTTCCCTGTCGCCCAGGTTTGTGTCGGTGATGAGCACATCTACTTCGCTCATGGGAATAACGGTGAGCGAGCGCACCCGACCAAACTTACTGCTGTCAGCCATCAAGGCGACTCGCGCAGCCCGTTGTACCATGGTGCGCTTGACCTCCACTTCCAGCATGTTGGACGTTGTCACACCGTGCTCGATGCTGAAGCCCCCACTTGCCAGAAACACCCAGTCGGCGTTGAACAGTTCCAGGGAACGCAGCACCTGGGGCCCGATCAATGAGCGAGTGAGGTGCCGCAACACCCCACCGGTCATGAAGAGTTCTACATTGGGGAACTGCGCCGCAGCAGCAGCTACGTTGAGGGCGGGTGTGACAATCCGCAGGTACTCCAGATCGCGAGAGAGGTGATGAACGAGTTCGACCGTGGTCGTGCCCGCATCAACGATGATCGTCTGGCCGACTTCGACCAGTTGCGCCGCGCGAGCGCCAATACGCCGTTTCGCTTCCGGATGTAGTTTGCTGCGCTCTTGCAGACGCGAGCCGTAGTCACCAACAGGGAAGCGCTTGGAAACAGCCCCGCCCCACACGATCTCGCAGGCGCCTGCTTTCTCCAGCTCGCGCAGGTCGGAGCGAATGGTGGCCGTCGAGACGCCGAGCAGGTCTTTCAGCTCATTGTTACGCACCACGCCCTCGCGCTCCAGGATTTCCAGAATAATGCGCTGGCGCTCGACCGCCAGCAGTCCGCTCTCCGCGCTCTCACCAAGGCTCATGGTCTGCGAGAACTACTCCCACTCGTTTTCTTTCTGACAGTTTAGATTTCTTTCGCTTTTCTGTCAAGTTCTTGCCATTACCTCGCAAAAACGCAGGAATTTTTGAAAAAACGAGATTTCAGGCATATAATGTCAGCCATTGAAAAGAATTCGGAACCATTGCGGAGCGCGTGTCTTGAGAACTTTGTTCGTGGTCAGTGGGGGCGATGCCCCCGGAATCAACACCGTGCTCGCCCACTACACAGCGTTAGCCACTGCGCACGGCGACGAGGTCTTCGGTGCCCAGGGTGGCCTTGCGGGCGTTCTATCCGGACAGATCGTGCCACTCACGCCTGCCCTGCTCACCCCTTGGGCCGGTCAGAGTGGCTCTTACCTGCTATCGAGCCGCGACCCCGTCCTCAAACAGGCGGACGCCCGCGAACAATTGGCCGAAGCCCTGATCCGTCACAGTATTGACAACGTGATTCTCTTCGGCGGTGATGGCACCCTGCGCTATGTAGCTCCGTTGCTGAGCGAGTGGGGCATTCCCTGCATCGGCTTGCCCACCACCATAGACAACGACATCGCCGGCACGGAGCAGACCCTGGGCTTTGACTCAGCCTGCAATTACGCTTATCAGGCTGTAGACGGCATTCTGGCCACCGGCCATGCCCTGCACCAGCGCATCTTCATCCTCGAAACGCTGGGGGGCCATACAGGTTTCCTCGCCCTGGAAGTCGCCTGGGGAGCAGGCGCGCACGCCGTCCTGGTGCCAGAATACCCCTACGACAACGACTGGTTGGCCGAACGCCTCACGCGCATGGTCAACAGACACGGCTACGCGCTGCTGGTGTTATCGGAGGGAGTCTCCGCCAGCCGCACGCTGGCCGAAGACATCTTCAAATGGACGAACATCCGCGTTCGCGATACGCGGCTGGGCCACGCTCAGCGCGGGGCCAAACCGTCGCACGGCGACCGTGCCCTGGCTGCTTATATGGCTCGCCTGGCACATCAGGCCCTGCACGACGGAATTCAGACAGGCACTGTGGTCGTCCGGCAGGGAAGGCCTTTGTTACATGAGGGACTGCTTCAGGGCTATCCCCCCCGCCTGCCCGCCCGCGACCTCTACGATCAGATCAACGGGGACGAACGCTAGATGGGCATTCTGGCGATTGACTTCGGCGGCACACGCATCCGCGCGGGTTGGTTCACGCCGGACCTGGTGCTGGTCCGGCGCAGTGAGACGCTGTCGCTGGTGACACAGTCGCCGCAGACCGTGATTCAGCGCATCATCGCCACGGCCCAACAGGTCGTGCCAGCGCCAGACGATCCCGCTATGCCAGAACCGATCAGCGCCATAGGTCTCTCGGCCCCTGGCCCGCTCGATGCGCAGGCAGGCGTTATCCATCACGCCGAGACATTGCCCGGCTGGCACCAGGTACCTCTGGCGCACATCCTCAGCGAAGCCTTTGGTCATGTGACTGTCGCCATGAACAACGACGCGAATCTGGCTGCGCTGGCCGAATATCATTTCGGCGCAGCCAGGGGAGCGGACCCAGCCCTTTACCTGACAATCAGCACCGGCATCGGCGGCGGCGCCGTGATCAACGGTCAGCTATTCACCGGCTGGAAGGGGCTGGCCATCGAGCCTGGGCATATGCGCTTCACGCTGCCCGATGGTCGGGTGTGCCGCCTGGAAGAACTGGCTTCCGGCACCGGTATAGGTCGCCTGGCCCACGAGATGTTGACTACCAGTTCGCAACCCTCGTCCTTGCGTTCGGCAGAGGTCATTGATGGCAAGACCGTTGGTGAAGCAGCCCGGCAAGGTGACGCCCTGGCGCTCCAGGTCGTAGAACAGGCTGGATACTGGCTTGGCCTGGGATTGGCCAACCTGGTGCACCTTTTCAACCCCCAGGCGATCGTCCTGGGCGGCAGCGTCGTGCAGCTTGGCGACCTGATCCTGCGGCCTGCCCGTCACGCCATGGAGCAGCATCTCCTCGATCCGCGCTTCGACGATCCAGCGCTGATCCGGATCGCGCAGTTGGGCGATGACGTATGCCTGGTCGGAGCCGCCTTCTATGCACGGCAGCGTCTGTCTGAATAACCCGCTCCGATCTGCAACGGCAAACGCTCACTCCGCGCCTCCGCAGTGCCTTCTCCTCGCCGTCAAAGACCCGCCGCCGGTTGGCCCTGGGTGATCCTTGCCCTCGGCCCATGCCACGACTATAATCTTGCGTAGCAGTGATGGCACTTCCATTCCCACCGTGTGCGTGTTCAACCAGAACCAACCGGGGGCGTCGGGGCAAAGACGCCCCGTTTACTTGAGCAGGCTTAGACCGAGGACAGACTGATGGACAACTTCTTGCTGGGGCTGGCTTCCTTCGTGCTGGTCCTGGTTCCCCTGGTGATCGTGCACGAGCTGGGGCACTTTATTGCCGCCAAACTGGTGGGCATCACCGTGCTGGAGTTCGGCATTGGCTTTCCACCGCGCGCCAAGGTCCTGTTCACCCGTGGTGGCACCCTCTACACCCTCAACTGGTTGCCTATCGGCGGCTTCGTGCGTCCGTACGGCGAAGACTTCGTCCGCCCCAAGAGCGAAGCCGAGCTATCCAGCGATCAGCGCGAAATCCAGGAACGCGGCATCAAGAATCCCAAGAGCGTCTTCCAGGCAACGCCCTGGGAACGTATGGCCTTCATGGCGGCTGGCCCCGGCATCAACTACCTGGCAGCGTTCTTGCTGTTTGTGTTCGTTGCGCTCGTCGGCCAGCCCTTTGCCCGCGCGGACGTGACCGTCTATGACGTGCAGCCTGGTTCGGCGGCAGAGCAGGCAGGCTTGCAGGCCAGCGATGTCATCCTCTCCGTCAACGGCACAACCGTAGAATCGGCGGACGAGTTCAACCGCCTCATCGCGCAATACTCCAACCAGGCTGTCACGCTGCAAGTCAGGCGTGGTGATAGCACCTTCGAGACCTCGCTCGTGGCCGCCGCCGATCCCAATCAGCAGGTCGAACGGGTGTACATTGACTCAGTCGAGCGCGGTATGCCCGCCTACGACGCCGGTTTCCTGCCCGAAGACCTCATCGTGGCAGTAGACGGCATCGAAGTCACCAGCATCAAGCAACTGCAAGACTACACTCGCTCGCACGAAGGTCAGGAGATCGTGGTGACCGTGCTGCGCGGCACGCAGCGCCTCGATCTACCGGTCACGCCGCGCCTTGACGATGAGGGCACGGTGCGCATCGGTATCGGCATTGTTGGTGTCGAACCCGCGGCCATCGGTCTGACCGCCATCAACCGCAATGAGCAAACCTACACCCGCGCCCTGCCCCTTGACGACGCCATTGGCACCGCCGTAGATCAGTTCGTGAACCTGCACAAGATGATGATCAACTTCGTGCAAGACCTGGTCGAGGGCAACATCGCCCCAGAAGCGGCCCGTCCGGTCAGCCCCATCGGCATCGGGCAACTGGGCGCACCCGTCTTCGAGCAGAGCCTGGACGAAGGCAAGATGTATCCCATCGTCCTCTTCGCCGCGCTGATCAGCGTCGCCCTGGCCATCACCAATCTGCTGCCTATCCCCGGACTGGACGGCGGACGCATCCTGTTCGTCGTCATCGAGTTGATCCGTGGCAAGCCCATGGAGCCGGAACGCGAAGGGCTGATCCACTTCATCGGCGTCATGCTCTTGCTGGGCATTATCTTTATCACCGTGTTGAACGACATCTTCAACCCGATCAATATCGAAGGACTCCGCTAGCAGGCAGGAAGTGCAACGTCAACCATGATTCACGGCATCATCAGTGAAGAAGAACGCAGGGATCGCTTTCAGCGCGCCGTCGCCTTGCTGCGCGACGATGCGGCCCCCTTCACCGCCGAGACCATCTATACGCTCTCTGACCTGGAGGGCGAGTATCTCGAAAGTTTCCGCGCCCTATGGCCAGAGCTGTCCGTTGAGCGCCGACGCAATCTGATCCTGCGTCTGGTAGAAACCGCCGAAACCAACTTCGAGCTGGACTTCAGCGCCATCATTCATCCTGCCCTCGACGATCCGGATGACGAGGTGCGCATCGCCGCCATGGAAGGCGTGCTCGAAGACAGCCCGCGTTCGGTGATCGAGCAACTGATGCGCATCGCCGTCAGCGACGCATCGGTAGCCGTGCGCGCCTCTGCGGTGAAGGCGCTCGGACAGTTCGTCTTGCAGGGCGAACTGGGCAAGCTCTCTGCCGCGCTCAACGAACGGCTGCAAGACCTGCTCTTTGCACTCTACCACGACCGGGACGAAGACCTCGACGTGCGCCGCCGTGCGCTGGAAGCCATCGGCAATTGCGGGCGCGATGGCGTCAGCGAGATGATCCGCGAAGCCTACTATGCTGACGAACTGTCAATGCGCGTCAGCGCTGTGTTCGCCATGGGCCGCTCCTGTGACGAGCGCTGGGCCAGCCAGATTCTGGACGAGCTTTCCAGCGAACACCCCGAAATGCGCTACGAAGCGGCTCGCGCCGCGGGTGAACTGGAGTTGCGCCCGGCCCTGGCCCGCCTGATCGAGCTGGCCTATGAGGACGACCGCGAGATTCAGGAGATGGCCATCTGGGCGCTGGGCGAAATCGGCGGCAAGCAGGCCACCCGCGCGCTCAACGAACTGGCAGCGCTGGCCGACGCGCAGGAAGACGACGAGCTGGCCGAAGCTGTCGCCGAAGCGCAGGCATCCGCGACCCTTTCCGGCGAGGACATGTGGCCGCTGTTCGACTTCAGCGAGTACGAAGAAGACCTGCTCGACGAAGACGGCAACCCATCC
>DAOTZZ010000006.1:0-2620 GCA_034433965.1 Anaerolineae bacterium | reverse complement strand
CGCCGAGGCCGCGCATCTGACCTCCGGCGACTGGGACGGCCCGCCGGATCATCAGTGGGCCAGCCGCATCCCCTATTTCTATCCCTGGCGCAACATCGTCCTGTGGGGCTTTGGCCTGCCGCTGGGACTGGTCGCCTGGGCGGGATGGGCCTGGGCGGGGGTGTCCATCATCCGCGCCCGGCGCGGCTGGACGCGGCACGCGCTGCCGTTCGTCTGGGTGTTGGTGCTCTTCGGCTGGCTGGGCGGGCGCTGGGTGACGACCATGCGCTATTTCCTGCCGATCTATCCGGCGCTGGCGCTCCTGGGCGCGTGGGCGCTGCTGGGACTCATGGGCGCGGCGCGGCGGGCTGTCCGGGAGGGGCGCTTGCGGCGTCCTGCGCTACGGCGACTGGCGGTCGGCGGTTCGTGGGCGTTGCTGGTCGTTGTGCTGGGCTATACAGCGCTGTACGGCTTCGCCTTTCACAACATTCACCGCCATCAATTGACGCGCGTGGCGGCTTCGCGCTGGTTCCAGGAAACTGTGCCCGGCGACTTCGGCCTGTGGGTGGAGGCCGACGACGGGACGCGGCAGTTGATCAATATCGGGCGGTCATACGTCGCTGCGCCACCTGTCATTACGCCGCTGGCAGAGGGCGAGAGCGTCGAGGTGACTTTCACCGTGCTCGCCGATTCCCGTCTAACACGCATCACGCTGAATCGCCTGTTCGACCCGCGTCAGACGCCAGAGCCAGAGACGGTGCGCGTGCGCCTGTTCAGGGCCGATCCGGCGCTGGGGCGGCAACTGTGGTTCGAACGGACGATCCGCGCCGATCTGACGACGGACGCTTCCCCCTATGGCCTGGCCTACACGGTCGAGCCAGACGGTGAGGTGCTGCTCACCATGGCGAGCGACCCTGCGACAGCCTATGTGCTGGAAGTCACCGCCGTGCAGGGCGCGGTCACGCTGGTGCGCGAGGTGGTGGACGACAACGGGCCGGCGCTCAGCAATGCCTCGGTGGGGCTGGAATTGGTGTCCGACGGGATGCCGACTTCGGTCGAACTCAATTTCCAGGCGCAGCCGCTGCTACGCGGGTACGGCGACGATATTCCGGAGACGCCCACGCACTGGAATGTGGGCGGCAGCGACACCCTGCAGGTGAGTATTCCGGTGGACGGCGTGATCCGGCAGCTCGACATCCCGCACCTGGGCGACCCCTTGCGCGACGATGGTGAGGAAGCCGTTCGCTTCACGTTGACCGCGCCCGACGGGACGCAGGTCTCGGCGGAAGTGCGCGGCGATTTCAATGCGGGTGCTAAGCCACTCGGCCCCCCGCAGACGGTGATCTTTGACCCGCCGCTGCGCGTGCGGCGCATCAACGCCTTGGGACAGCCGCAATCGCTCACGCTGACGGTCGAGGCGCTCGATCCAGTGTACACGTCCGGTCCGGTCATCGCCTGGGAAGGCGACTGGGACGATCCCGTGCCGTGGACGGTCTGCCCGCTGCCGGACGATGTGGTCTATCGCGACGATCTGCCGTCGGGCCTGTCGACGCACGATTGCCCGGCGGTGAATATGTACGGCGCGCACTACCAGGGCATCAAGCTGTGGATGGTGTCCGAGGACACCGCCGACAAGATCGCGGCGATGATGACGGCGCTGGATCAGGCCGACTACCTGGTGATCACCAGCAACCGTTTCTACGATTCGCTGTCGCGCATCCCCTGGCGCTGGCCGATGACGCTGACCTATTACGAGGCACTGTTCAGCGGACGGCTGGGCTTTGAACTGGTACGGCAGTTCGAGTCGCCGCCAACGCTCGGCCCGTTTCGTATTCGTGACCAGGTGACGCCGCTCGATGATGTGCCCGACTGGGTCAACGAGCACTGGGAGGCTGAGGAGGCGTTTTCCGTCTACGATCACCCGATCGTGCTGGTCTTCCGCAAGACAGACGCCTATTCGTCGGAACGGGTGCGCGCGCTGCTGGAGAGCGTCACCATTCGCCCGGTGCGCTCGGCGGCAACCGGCTATGTGGCCGATCCGGAGCCGGTGGGCGTGGTGACCTGGCGCGCCGAGGAAGCTACCAAAGCGCCGACGCTGCTGCACTTCGACAAGAAGACCTGGAACGTACAGCGCGAGGGAGGCACCTGGCGCGATCTGTTCGACCGTGCCTCGGCCCTCAACCGCAGTCAGGTTCTGGCGGTGATCGTCTGGTGGGCGTTGATGGTGCTGGCGGGGTGGGCGGCCTGGCCGTTGCTCTTCGTGGCACTGCCCGGCCTGCCCGACCGCGCCTACCCGACGGCGAAGATCGCGGCGTGGCTGATCGTAGCCTGGGCAGCGTGGGCGCTGGGATCGCTCAAGCTGCGCGTCTGGTCACAGGCGGGTCTCGCGGCGCTGTTGCTGGCACTGGCCGCCCTCAGTGTGGCGGCGATCTGGCGGCGACGGGCGCAGTTCGGGCGCTATGTGCGGTCCAACTGGCGCTTCTTGCTGGTCATGGAGGCGTTGACGCTGGCGCTGTTCCTGGCCTTTCTGGGCGTGCGGCTGACCAACCCCGACCTGTGGCACGGCAGCTTCGGCGGCGAGAAGCCGATGGACTTCGCCTATTTCAACGCAGTGCTGCGCAGCACGGTTTTCCCGCCGCTC
>DAOTZZ010000005.1:0-2513 GCA_034433965.1 Anaerolineae bacterium | reverse complement strand
CCCTGCTGCCGCGCGACCCCGCAGCGCTGCGCGACGAGGCGTTGCGCACCGCCCGCACCGTCCCCAACCGGATGCAGCGCGTGGCCGCCTTGCTGGAAGTGGTGCCTCATCTCGAACCGACAGCGCGTCCGCCCGTGCTCGACGAAACGCTGGAAACAGCGCTGGGCATTGACGACGACTACGACCGGGCCAGCGCCCTGGCCCAACTTGCGCCACATCTCGGCCTGCATAGCGCCCGCAATCGCTGTCAGGAGGCGCTGAGCCTGGCGCTCGATGCGTGCCTGGAGATCGAATCCATTGTACAAAGCGCCGATCGTCTGGCGACGTTAGCCACGCACGCGGCCAGCCTGCTGACTCCGGCACAGGCATATCCGCTCTGGCGGCGGGCGGTGCTGGCCCTGCGCGGCCTGTCCGAAGCCGAAGTGCTGGCGGCGTTGGCGGCGCTCGCCCCGCTGATCGCGTACCTGGGCGCGACCGCTGCGCTGGACGAACTGGTCGAAGCGCTGGAGGTGTCCGTATCGGGAGGCTACGCCCTCAGCAGGATGCTGTAGAGTGTAACGACCGATCAGGTGAGGGGATAGACCCAGAACAGGGCTACTTCGCCGCGGGCCATGTCGTCGTTGGTGTAGAGTGTTTCGCGCAGGCCGTCCAAACGGCAGCCCATCGCCGCGTAGAACTTGCACGCCGGGACGTTGTTCGTCTGTGTCTCGAACACGAGCGCCCGGTACCCCAGGCGACGCGCCCAGGCCACTGCTCGCTCAAACAGCGCGCGCCCCAACCCGCGCCGCCGCACCGCCTGATCGAGCATCAGGTTCCATACCCAGGCAGTGCTGTTCCACTCTTCTGGCGTCACATCCAGCACGCCGACGATCCGCCCCTGCCACTCTACGACCAGGTGCAGGCCGTCGCCGCGCAGCAGGCGCTGGCGGATGCGCGCGCGTTCGTTCGCGTCGAAGTCGTAGCCGCTGCCCTTGTCGAAAGGGACGGGCAGACGACGTTCGACCAGCCGCCAGCCCCCTTCGATGCCGCTCCCCAGCCGCTCGACGTGCAGGACAGTGTCGCTGACAAAGCCAGGGCGGATGCCTGCCAGCGCCGGGATGTCGTCTTCGGTCATGGGACGGATGAGCGCTTCGTCATGCATAGAGGGTGTGATTCCCCAATCCCCGCGGTGAACGCTGCGCGAATTGTACGGCGGGCGCGCGAATTTTCAAGGGGCGCGTGTGTGGTATGCTAAAGGAGGTCAGAACCAGGCAGGGAAAGCCTGCCCCAGCAGGCTCGTGCTGCCTGTCGGCGACCTTCGCGAAAGAGAGAATGCCATGCAGGATGTAAAACACAGACTTCGGCGCAGCGCCTGGGGCGCACGGCTGAGCTTCGCCGCCGTGTTGCTCGTCTGCTCCGAGTGGATCGTCTGGCAAAAACCGACAGCGTATCGCCCGCTGGAATGGCTGGGCATCGCCGCGGTCTATGTGGCGCTGGCCGCGCTCGCGCTCGATCTGCTCGTCCGCCTGAACGTGCGCGAAGCACCGCGCCTGCTGGTGCTGGCGGGCCTTTACGGGCTGGTGAACGCCACCCTGATCGCGCACATCACCGCCCGCGACTTGCCGGTCAGCCTGCTGGGGCGTCCGTTGGGAGCACAGCCGCTGGCTTTCCTGCTGTCGCTGGTCGTCTTCCAGGTGCTGAGCAGCGGTCGCCCAACCGGCCCACTGGACTTCGTCGGAGCACTGGGGAGCGGGGTGTTGTGGGGCATCTGGGTGCGCTGGTTTCCGACGGTCTCCGACGACCCCGTGCCCACCGCCTCCAGCGACGAGGCCATCATCGCCCTGGCGTTGCTGCTATTGGGCTGCGCTGTCCTGCGTTTCCTGTTGCCCGGCGATAGTCCCCGTCAGGAGCGCGACTGGCGGCTCAGCCAGGGAGAAATCGCGCTGATAGGCGCTGTGCTGGTCGCGGCCCTGGCGCTCGGCCTGCAACAGGGAGCAATCGAGGGAGCAGACCTGGCCATCCTGATCGGGCTGGGCGGCTTTCTGGCGATCATCCTGTGGGTGAGCGCACTCCCTGGCAGTCAACCGTCGGTGCTGCGCCATATGCTGCCGCTGCGCCACCCCAATATGGCAGGCTGGCTGCTGGTCGTCGTCGCTTTCCTGATCGGCGGCTGGATCGGTCATCACCTGCCTGGCGAAGGCACGAGCAGCCCGCAGAGCGACGCGCTCTTCGGAGCGTTGGCCATCTTCGGGCTGGTGTGGCCGCCGGCGATCGCCGGTCTGATCGGCGCGCGCGTGCTGGCCCGCCTGACCCGCGAAGGGTGGTGAGGGTGCGCGATGTCAGTCGCGTGTGTCATGTTGTGGCACGGAGGGTACGTGCAAAGCTTGTCAGCGACTTGCTTGACACAGGGGCGTTCACTTCTTCCCCACTCAACCATGCACAGTTCAGGAGCGGACAGGGATTGAGGCTGTTATGAGCTTACGCGGCGTGTCTTTCTCTCACCCCTCAATCCTCTCTCCCTCGCGACTGCGTCG
>DAOTZZ010000004.1:0-7016 GCA_034433965.1 Anaerolineae bacterium | reverse complement strand
AGGAACCACGCATTCTGTTGCTCGACGAACCCACGACTTTCCTGGATATCAGCCATCAGCTCGACGTGATGGCTCTGCTGCAGCAACTTAACGCCGAAACGCATCTCAGCATCGTGATGGTGTTGCACGATCTGAACCAGGCAGCGCGCTTCAGCCATCGCCTGGTAGCGCTGCGCGACGGTGAGGTCGTCGCCAGCGGCACGCCCGCCGAAGTGATGACCGACGAAGTGTTGCGCGATGTATTTCAGGTGGAGGGTGTCGTCACCATAGACCCGCACACGCAAGCGCCGGTGTTCACGCCCCTGCAGTCGGTGCGCGGCACCAATGGGCGCCGCAAAGAACTGTCGCCAGCGTGAGCGAGCTTTCCACAAGAGAGAAGAACGGGGCCACTACCTGCCAGGGCAGATGACCCCGTTTGTGGTTTGTGCGCATTCACCTGGAGCGCATCTGATCGAACAGCCAGAGCAACCCCAGCACGATCAGCGCGAAGAAAGCCAGGGGCACCAGCGCCTTGAGAATCCCCAGGACGATCTGCAGCAACGTAGATACAACCAGCAGCGCGACCAGCAACACCACCAGTTGCCCCAGTAACGGCATAGCGCGGAAACGCTCGATCATGATCCCTCCCTGGGACTTGGGCCAGTGAACCCTGACAAACAAGAAGAGGAACAGGGGTAACGACTGGACGCTACCCCTGTTCTCAATGTATTACGAAGCGGAACCGCTAGCCTGCAGTCGCCGGAACAGGTAGACGCCGCCCAGCACCAGCACGATCACCACCAGCAGCGGCACCAACGCCTTGACGATGGCCGTCAGCAGGCCAATGGCGATCAGCGCCAGGATGAGGAACACGATCAGCTTGAACATCTGACCGAGCGAAGGCAGGTTGTTGAGCATGTCGTTCATCGTACAATCTCCTTGCGACGTACCGTCGGTGTGCGTTCTCACAGATCAGTACGCGCGACAGCGGACAAGGTTGCGCGGCGGGGAGAAACTGTACCACACAGCCGATTTCCCCCAGGCCAGCTTTGGCATTATGATCAAGGTCAGAGGCTCTGCTTCTCAGCAGGCAAGCGCCACTTGCGACGAGAGGGAGACTGATTGACAGCGATGTTGGAGCCTGAACAGATTCGCCAGGTCATTCCCGACGCTCTGGAGTCGCTGACCCTGCCCGGCTTGAAGGTGGAAAGAGGGCAGGTGCGCGACAACTACGAGCTTGCCGATGGGCGACGAGTGCTGGTAGCCACCGACCGCTTCACCGTCTTCAACCAGCAGGTTGGGCTGGTACCCTACAAGGGGCAGGTGCTGAATCAGCTCACCAACTGGTGGTTCGAGCAGACGGCGGACATCGTGCCCAACCACGTGATTGATGTGCCCGATCCCAACGTGACTATCGCGCTGAAGGCCAACCCCTTGCCCATCGCCGTTGTGGTGCGCGGCTTCATCAGCGGGGTGACCCCCACTAGCCTGTGGCAGCAGTACGAGGAAGGGCAGCGCACCATCTACGGCATCACCTTCCCCGACGGCCTGCGCAAAAACCAGGAATTGCCCACGCCGATCGTCACGGCTACGGCCAAGACGTTCGGGCGCGCCCACGAGCGCCCGCTGACACGGGAAGAAATCCTCGCCGCAGGCATTTCCCCCACCCTGTGGGATCGTATTCAGGCGGTGGCGCTGCGGCTGTTCCAGCGCGGACGGCAACTGTGCATCCTGGCCGACCTGATCCTGGTGGACAGCAAGTACGAGTTCGGCCTGGATCTCAACGGCGACCTGGTGCTGATTGACGAGTTGCACACCCCCGACAGCAGCCGATTCTGGCGCTCGGACACCTACGACGAACGCTTCGAAGCGGGCGAAGAGCCGGAGCACTTCGACCGCGAATTCGTCCGGCTATGGTATCAGACACAAGGGTACGGTGTCAGCGATGTGCTGCCCCCTCTCCCCGATGATATGATCATCAGTATCAGTCAGCGCTATCAGCGCGTCTACGAGTTGCTGACGGGCACGGAGTTTCAGCCAGCCAGCTATCCGGCCCACAAACGGATCACCATAGCCCTGCACTACGCGCGAGTCCTCGGCTGAGAGCGCACGGAGTCCGCAGGCGTTGGTGGTGTCCAGAGCTACGCCGTAGGAAGAGTCCATGAGCCATGTCCTGGTAGTAGGGAGCGGTGCACGCGCCCATGCCCTGGCCTGGAAACTGGCCCAGTCGCCGCACGTGTCGCGCCTGAGCGTGGCGCCGGGCAACGGTGGCACGGCAGCCCTGCCAGGAGCGTGCAACGTCCCCATTGACGCCACCGATGTCGTCAGCCTGCTCGACTTCGCCCAGACCGAAGGCATTGACCTGACCGTTGTCGGGCCGGAGGAACCATTGGCCAGTGGCCTGGTAGACCAGTTCGAGGCGGTAGGACTGCGCATTTTTGGGCCACGACGCGCCGCGGCCATGATCGAGACGTCCAAGAGTCACGCCAAGATGCTGATGGCTCGCTGCGGCGTGCCTACCCCGCCCTACGAAGTCTTTACCGACCTGGACGCGGCGCTAGACTATGTCATGAGTCAGCCAGTCTACGATTTGGTTATCAAAGCGGACGGGCTGGCACGAGGCAAGGGCGTCTTTCTGCCGCGCGGCGAAACCGACGCCGAAGGCATTCTGCGGGCACTGCTGGAGCGCGACGCGCTGGGGACTGCCGGTCGGCGAGTGATCATCGAGCAGCGAATGAGCGGGACCGAAGCGTCGGTGCACGCCTTCACCGACGGTGAAGCGGTTATCCTCATGCCCCCGCTGTGCGACTACAAGCGTCTGTTCGACGGCGACCAGGGGCCGAACACCGGAGGCATGGGCGCCGTTGCGCCTACGGCTGCGCTGACGCCGGCCCTGCTGGATCAGGTGCACGAGCGCATCGTGCGCCCGGTGCTGGCCGAGTTACTCGCCGAAGGTCTGCGCTTCAAGGGCGTGCTCTATGTAGATGTGATGATCGTAGATGGGCAACCGCTGGCGCTGGCCCTGAATGCCCGTCTGGGCGATCCCGCCGCGCAGACACTGCTGCCGTTGCTGGAAACCGACCTGTTCGAAGTGCTGCAGGCGTGTGTGGACGAGCGTCTGAGTAACCTGTCCGTCCGCTGGAATGCTGGAGCGACGGCCACCGTGGTGCTGACCACAGCGAGCTACCCGTACCGCCACGATCCCGGACTGCCGATTCAATTGGGAACCATGCCCGACGACGTACTTGTCTTTCACAGCGGGACACGCCGCACCGACGGGACACAGTTGGTGACCTCTGGCGGGCGCGTGCTGGCCATCACCGGTCTGGCGGACGATGTATCCACGGCTGCGGCGCGAGCGTACCAGGGTGTGGCTCAGGTGTCCTTTCCAGGAATGCACTTCCGGCGCGACATCGGCAGCGAGCCAGGCTGTAGTGGCCCGGCTCTGGATTAGGGAATCAGCGAGAAGCCCGCGCCTGGGTACGGTGCACGCGCAGATGGCAATGGACGCGCAGGAAAGGTGCGACCGCCTCTACCAGGGCAACCGCTTCGGGGATCAGATCGGCATGAGTGACAGTGCCGAAAAGTAACACATCATCGCCTAACACCAGCACGCCAATATCCTGGTTCGCGGTAAAGGTATTGCGCTGCAAAGCCCGCATGATCAGATGGTGAAGCACCTCGCGCCGGTAAGAGTCCACGGTTATCCCTGCCAGATTCTGAACTGACGTCCGCCTGCGCGTCCCCCTGATCGGGCCGACGTCAGTCGCTGCCTTCACTCCCCCCTTCTTGTCCCCGATCCACACTTACCGCTTGCAGGCATTCTCGCACCGAACGTCGTTTTGCACAAGCCGCGCCAGTTGCGAAGTCGCGAAGCACATCTCGAAAAGGTTAGCCGGGGTTCACCGCCAGGACGCCGCCAACACAAAGGCAGAGACCAGACCCCGCCTTCGGCTCTGTGTACCCTCTGCGGTCTGCAGTTTAATCTCTCCCACAGAGAAGAAGACAGCGACCTACTGACGCACCGTAGACGGCAACGGCTGCACCGGACGGTGCCACCGCCGCCAGTTGACCACGACGACCCCACCCAGGATCATCGCTGCACCCACCACAATCTTCCAGTCCACTGGCTCGTCGAGGAACAGCGCTCCCAGTGTGACTCCGACCGGCGGCATCAGGTATGTGACCAGCGTCGTGCGCGTCGCTCCCCAGGTAGAGATCAGCGTATAGAACAGGAAATACGCGACCACTGTGTTGAGCAGGGCTAGAGTGATCACCGCTGCCACGGCCTGGAGATCGAGGTCGCCCAGGGACGGCAACGGCGCGGCTAGCAGTGTGATCAGGATGGTTAGCGTGCCGCCGATCATCAGCGATCCTCCGGCGATGGTATACGGGTCCACGCCGCGCAGGTAACGGCGAATGACCACTGCCGACAGGCCATAACACGCTGAAGCTACCAGCACCGCCATCTGTCCGCTCAGCGGATTGGGGCTGACCGCATTGGCATCACGGCTGGCCAGCAACGCCACGCCGACAAAGCCCAGTCCCAGGCCCAGCACCTTTTGCGGGGTGATGCGCTCGTCGGCCAACCCCACGTGTGCAAAGACCAGCGTGAACAACGGCACGGTGGCATTGAGCACCGTCGCCAGGCCGCTGTCAATGTTCTGCTCCCCCCAGGTGATCAGGGTGAACGGCACGGCAGTGTTCATCACGCCCACGAAGATCAGCGCTGCCCGCTCGCGCCGATTGGTGGGAAAGCGTCGCCCGGTGAGGCGCAGGAAAATCGCCATGAACGCCGCCGCGAGTCCCAATCGCACCGAGACAAGAGGCAGTGGGCCGAAGGTATCCACCGCCACTTTGATCAGCAGGAACGACGAACCCCAGATCAGTCCGAGTCCGGCAAACAGCGCCCAGTTACGCATGTGTGATCCCCCGTTGAGTGCTGGTGGTAAGTGGCACAAAAAAGGGACGCCCTGCCTGGCGGGCAGAGCGTCAAGCTCTCTCCTGCCTGCGATCTGGCGCTAAGGTTGGGCCGAAGCTTCCTCGATGATGATGTCGGGGAAGAACTGACGCACCGTGCCCGCGATCCAGCCGTGCAGCGTATTCAGCGACAGCGGGCAGCCTTCGCACGCGCCGCCCAGTTCGACGCGCGCCACCTTGCCATCGAACGACACCAGTCGGCACCAACCGCCATGATAGTACTCGATGTAGGAAGACAGGTTGTCAATCAAGCTCTGCAAACGCTCTTCCACCGGCGCATCTGTGCTCACCCCATTCTCAAACGTCTCAGACATGCCCATTTCTCCCTTGTGTTGATGATCCTGGCCTGATCTTAAACGATCGGCGGGGCATATGCAATGCGTGCAACTCATCAACACCCGCCAAAAAGCCGCATCGGAGCGTATAAAATCTTCAGAGTGCGCTATGATCAGCGGGCTGCCTGTCAGCCTGAGAGCAGCGCTGATGACGATGGTTCATGACCGCGATCAGTGAGGAGCAATTCGTGACGCGAAAGAATGTGATCTGGCTGGCCCTGTGGACAGGGCTGATGCTCGCCGGCCTGTCGGCCTGCGCGGGACCGACCAGCGAGGCGGGCGGATTGCCCACCCTGGTCCCCACCATGACCGCTCTACCTCCGGTCGTGCCCACCGACGTGCCCCCTGGCGATCCCGTCACCTTGCCGCCGGTGAATTGGGACGATCTCGATCAGTTCCGCGCGGCCATGCGGCCCGCCTTCGCCGGGGATATTGACACCTTCGCCGCGCGCAACCGCTATTACATCGAGGCGCGGCTGACCTTTGAGGACGGCGTGGCGCTTCTGCGCGGTGCGCAGCGGGTGCGCTACACCAATCGGTCGGCGGACACGCTGAGCGAGATCGTCTTCCGGCTCTATCCCAACCTGCCCGCGCTGGCCGGGCGCATGGTTGTCTACCAGACCGAGGTGAACGGCGTGCCCGTCGAGACCGCGCTGACCGAACGCGACACGGCGCTGATCGTGCCCCTGGCAACCCCGCTGGCCCCTGGCGACTCAGTTGAGGTCGCCATGCAGTTCAGCGTGGCCGCCGAACGTGGCATGTACGCCTCCTACGGCGCATTCGGCTATCAGCGCGAAGTCTTCTCCGGCCCGGAGTGGTACCCTGTGCTCTCAGTTTACGAGGAAGGGCGCGGTTGGTGGGTGGAACGCGCCACCCCCACTGGCGACGCCGTCTACAGCGAATCCGGCCTGTACGAAGTGCTCTTCACCGCGCCAGAGAACTTCGTCGTGGTGATGAGCGGCACCGAACTGGACTCTTTCCCCGCCGGCGAGGGCATGACCACCCATCACATTGTCAGCGGCCCCATGCGTGACTCGCTGGTCGTCGCCAGTCCCATCCTGGGCAAAACGACCGGCTACGTGGACGACATCGCCGTCAACGTGTACTACTGGCCCGGCGACGAGGTGGCCGCCGAGCAAGTCCTGCGCATTGCCTCGGACGCCGTGCGTATCTTCAACGAGCAGTTCGGCCCCTACCCGTTCGCCGAACTGGACGTGGTCGAGACCTTCAACTTCACCGGTATCGAGTACCCCGGCATAATCATCATCGCCGACCGCGTGTGGAAGCCGGGCGACGAGTTCCTGGAGACAGCTACCGCGCATGAGGTGGGCCATCAGTGGTTCTATTCGGTGATCGGCAACAATCAGGTGGATCACCCCTGGCTCGATGAGTCGTTGACTTCATTCACCGAATATGTGTACCTGCGCGAAGTCTACGGGGAAAAGCGCTTCAAGGATGCCACACAGTCCGACCGCGACTGGTATAACTACTACAAGGGCACCGGTGCGCCCGATCTGCCGCTCAACCTACCCGTCTCTGCCTATGACGATTCCAACTACGGCGTGCTCATCTACGTCAAAGGGCCGCTGTTCTACCTGGAGCTGGAGCGATTGCTGGGGCAGGAACGCTTCCGCGCGGCATTACAGCTCTACTATCAGCGTCACCGTTACGAAGTCGTCACGTCAGCGGATGTGCTGCGCGCCTTCGAAGATGCGACCGGTG
>DAOTZZ010000003.1:0-5451 GCA_034433965.1 Anaerolineae bacterium | reverse complement strand
GCGCCACCCAGGTGGAGAAGATCGCCCCCAGGATCATCTGCCCCTCCGCGCCGATGTTCCACACCTGCGCGCGGAAGCAAATAGACACCGAGACCGCCACCAGCAACAGCGGCGTCGCTTTGACCAGCGTCTCGGTGAAGCGGTCGGTCGTGCCAAAGGCCCCGTAATAAAGGCTGCGGTAGGCGGCGATGGGGTCGCGCCCGCTGATCAGCAGCAGCACGCCGCCCACTGCCAGCGATAGCACCAGCGACAACATGGCCTGAACCACGTTGTCCCCTAGCGCCCGCCAGTTGAACGGAGTGCGCGCCGTCGCGTCGGTGCTGGCCGTGTCGGCTGTGGTGGTGCTCATCTGGCTTTCTCCTGCACGCGCAATTCGGTCAGCGGCGTGCCCGCCATCATCAACCCCAGCGTCTGCGGATCGGCCTGGCCGCGCCGCAGCACACCCATAGACTGCCCGTTGAACATCACCAGCACCCGGTCGCTGAGCAGCAACACTTCGTCCAGATCGGACGACACCAGCAGGATGGCGACCCCGCGCGCCCGCTCTTCCATCAACTTCTGGTGCACGTAGGCCGCCGCGCCGATGTCCAGGCCGCGCGTGGGTTTGTTGGCGACGATCACGCGTGGATTCTGGCTGAACTCGCGGGCCACGACCAGCTTTTGCTGGTTGCCACCGGACAGCTTGCCCGCGGGGATGTGCGGGCCAGGGGCGCGCACGTCGAAGCGGGCGATCAGGTCGCGCGTGAAGCGCACGATGGCGGGGAAATTGAGCAATCCGGCGCGGGAAAATGGTTGCCGGTCGAAGACCTTGAGGGTGGCATTGCGGCTCAGGTCGAAGTCCAGCAGCAGCGCATCGCGGTGACGGTCGTCGCTGATGTAGGCGGCGTTGTGACGGATGTAGTCGCGCGCCTTCCAGCGCGTAGCGTCCTCGCCCGCGATGAACACCTGCCCAGACTGAATGGGGCGCACGCGGGTGATCGCCTCGACCAGCTCGCGCTGACCGTTGCCATCCACGCCGGCGATGCCCAGGATTTCGCCGCCGTGTACGGCGAAGCTGATGCCGCGCACGGCGGGCAGGTCGCGGTCGTCGCGCACGTGCAGGTCGCGCACTTCGATCAGGCAGGGGGCGTCGTTGGCGACGCTGCTCGTCGTTGCGCCGCTCAACACGGCTTCTTCGTCACCGGCCAGGGCCAGGACCTCGGTCTGCTGATCGGCGAGCAGGGCGGTCAGTTCGTGCCCGATCATCTCGCGGGCCAGCGTCGCCTTGTCGGTGTCGCGCGTCATGGCCGTGTAGACGACACGCCCTGCCCGCAGCACGGTGACGCGGTCGGTCACGCGCAGCACTTCCTCCAGCTTGTGACTGATGAAGACGATCGTCTTGCCCATCTCGGCCATGCGCCGCAGGGTAAGGGCCAGGCTTTCAGCCTCCTGCGGGGTGAGCACCGCCGTCGGCTCATCCAGGATCAGCACTTCCGCGCCCCGGTAGAGGCTGCTGAGAATCTCGACGCGCTGCTGCGCCCCCACTGAGAGCGTCTGCACGCGCGCCGTCGGGTCAATTTCCAGGCCATAGCGGGCGGCGACCTGCGCGATTTCCTGCTGCGCGGCGGCCAGGTCAATGAACCCCCAGCCGCCCAGGCCCAGGATGATGTTTTCGGTGACGGTGAAGGGGGGCACCAGCTTGAAATGCTGATGCACCATACCGATGCCCAGGGCGATAGCATCGGCGGGCGAGCGAATGGTCACCGGCTCGCCGCGCACACGAATTTCGCCCTCGTCCGGTTGATAGAGGCCAAAGAGGATGTTCATCAGCGTGGTCTTGCCCGCGCCGTTCTCCCCCAGCAGACCATGCACTTCTCCCGCGTGCAGGGCCAGGTCTACGTGATCGTTGGCCAGCACGCCGGGAAAGCGCTTGGTGATGCCGCGCATTTCGACTGTGATCATGCATCCCTCGTTCGCGTGTAAACGCGGATCGGTGATCGGCGGTCAGTGATCAGCAGATAGGGGGTCGGTCGGCAGGGAACTTCGGCGGTCTGAGCAGACTGCGCGGAGGTCCAACTGCGCAAACGGATGACTGGAAACTGATCACCCATGCCGCAGACAAGGGGGAAGGCGGGAAGTGTGCGCCTCCCCCCTGTGCTCAACTCACTCCAGCTTATAAGCGTCCAGGTCGCCCAGGTCGAGCGTGCCCTCGATGAAGCCCTCGATCGCCTCGTCGAGCGCAGCCTGCAGGTCTTCGTCAATGTACTGCTCGGCCAGTTCCTCGTTGTAGACGACGGAGACACCCTCGTTGGCGAGTTCGATCCAGTAGTACTTGTTGCCGAAGGTGCCCTCGACCGTCTCCTCGATCATCTGCTTGTAGACTGGACCCCAGTCGTAGACGAAGCTGGCGAGCGTGTTCTCCGGCGCGATCTCGTTCTGGTTGGCGACGTTGCCCATGCACAGGATGCCCTCTTCCTCGCACGCGCCGAGCACGGCGATACCAATGCCGTCGCCGCTCTGCCACAGCACGTCAGCGCCCGCCTTGATCTGGCTCAGCGCCGCTTCCTTGGCTCCGGCCAGGTCGTTGAAGTCGCCGACGAAGTTGCTCAGCACCTTGACATCCTCGTTGATCGCCTGCGCGCCCAGGATGAAGGCCACATGGCCACGGTGAATCTCCGACACATCCACCCCGCCGACTACGCCGACGATGTTCGACTTGGTCAGATAGCCGGCGATCAGGCCCATCAGGTAGCCGCCCTGTTCCAGCTTGACATCATAGACGCCCACGTTGGGGGCCATCTTGAAGCCCGTGCCAATGGCGAAGTTGACATCGGGATAGTCCTCGGCCACCTTGATGATCGGCTCCTGAAACTGAAAGCCGTGCCCGACGATCAGGTCGTAGCCCTGCTGTGCGTAGTCGAGCAGCGCCGGTTCGATGTCTACGGGATCATAGACCTGCTCGACGACGGTCAGCTCGACCTCGATCTCGCCTTCCAGCGCCTCGACGGCGGCGTTCATGCCCTCGAACGAAGCCTGGTTCCAGGATACGTCATCGGCACGACCGGGCAGGATCAGCGCCACCTTCACCTTAGGGATTTCTTCCTGGGCAGCCGCGGGCAGCGCGGCCACCAGCACAGCCAGCACGATCAGAGCGGTGAGCAGTTTACGGATGTTCATAGTTCACTCCTTTTGGGTACCAAAATCTTCCAGAAAAACGGACGGCGCGCTCCTGGCCGTGCCCGCAGCCGCAGACGGCCAGCGAAACGGAATCCCCCTTTTGCATGGTGTTTGTGTCTGATCTCGCCGCTGCCTCCTTCCTCCTGCGTTATCGTGCTGCCTGCTCGACGAAGGTGCTGATCAGCGCGTGATCGCGCACGCTGATCAATCCTCGATCGGTCAGTCCCAGTTCCGGGACGGTCGGTAGCGAGATGAACGAGATAGTCATGAACGGCGCGGGCAGGGCGCAGCCCAGTTCGTGCGCAATGGCGGTGAGCAGCTCCAGGCCGCCGATCACCTCTTCGACAGGCGCCTCGCTGAGCAAACCGCCGATGGGCAACGGTAGCCGCCCCAAGACCTGCCCGCCCGCGGCGATGGCCAGCCCGCCCTGCATGTCGGCGATGGCGCGCACGCAGGCGGCCATGTCGGCTTCGTCCGTGCCCGCGACGATGATGTTGTGATGATCATGTGCCACCGACGACGCCAGCGCTCCCCGGCGCAGCCCGAAGCCGCGCACAAAGGTCAGGCCGATGTTGCCGTTCTTGCCGTAGCGCTCGACGACGGCCAGCTTGAGCACATCCTGGGCCGGGTCGGCGACCACGTTGCCCGCCACGACGGGCAGTGTGGCCTGCCCCGCCTGATTGATGATCTGATCGGGGTACAGTTCGATCACCCGCACACGGGCCGCTGACCCTGGCGCTTCTAGCCGAAAGTCGTCTGCAGCGGTACCGCGCTGCACGATCACCGTCCGGCGAATCCAGTCGGGATAGGCGGCGGGGGCGGGTGGGGCGATCAACTCACCGTCCTGCGCCACTAACTGTCCCTTGAAGAAGACGTGACTGGGCCGGATTTCGTCCAGGGCGGGGGCCAGGATGACGTCGGCCCAGCGCCCCGGTGACAGGCTGCCCAGCAAATGGTCTACGCGGAAGTGCACCGCCGCGTTGAGACTGGCCATCTGGATCGCCTGTACGGGCGGCATCCCCAGGGCAATGGCCCGGTTGACCAGATAGTCTATGTGCCCTTCGTCGCGAATGTCGTTGGGGTGCTTGTCGTCGGTGCAGAACATGAGGTGCCGGGTGTCCAACCCTTCGCGCAACACGCCGGTGACGATCGGCTCCAGGTTGCGCTCGGTGCTGCCGTCGCGCACCAGCACAGCCAACCCCAGGCGCAGACGCGCCAGCGCCTCGGCATAGTCTACCGCCTCGTGATCGTCGGTGAGGCCACCACAGACATACCCCGCCAGCGCGTGCCCGGAAAGGCCCGCCGCGTGCCCGTTGGCGATCTTGTTGCGGGCGTGCGCTGCTTCGACTTTCGCCAGGTATTCGTCGCGCAGGCCCAGCACCTTCGACGGATCGAGTTCGCCCAGGCTGACGCACTCCTCCCAGTCCAGCACCTGCTGCACGGCCTGCAAGTCCAGTTCGCCGCCCGCCGTCTCCAGGCCGGGCGCGGTCGGCACGCGCGACGATACCTCGATCAGGATGTGATAGGGCAGGCGGGCCATGCTCGCCAGCAGCACCTCCATGCCCGCCAGGCCGGCGACGTTGGCGATCTCCATCGGGTCGGCGAAGAGCGCCGTCGTGCCGCGCGGCACGATCAACTGCGCCAGATTTTCCGGGATGAGCAGGGTGGAATCAACGTGAATGTGCGTATCAATGAAGCCGGGCAGGGCATACTGACCGTCGGCATCGAACACCTGCCGCGCCTCGAAGCCGTCGGCGTCGAGCGAGACGATGCGGCCATGGCGCACGCCCAGCGCCGCTGGCTCGATACGCCCCGTGTAGACGTTCACCAGCCGCACCTGGCGGATGAGCAGATCGAGCGGTTGATGACCCTGGGCTGCAGCAATCAGGTCTTTACGTTCGGCTACGGAGATCATGAAGCAGTCCTTCTTGGAGCCGAGTAGGGTGTTGGCCTGCGCTTCCTTCTGTGCCGGAACACTGCTGCTCACATCTTCTTGCGCAGCACAGAAAAGCGCACATACCCGTCTCGATAGTACACGCGCGAGAACAAAACCGGTTGGCTCATGGGTAGAAAGAGTGAAAAGCGACTAACTCAGCGATAAAGTAGGGTGTAATGCGCTGATAGTTACGGCGGATTTCACAGATGGCAATGTAACCTGGCAGGAACGTTGTGTGGACGCCTTTGAACGGTCGCAGGAAATTACGGACATCGGTCCACAAGCCTTCAATCGTATTGCAGTGGATTTCACGCCAGCCATCGCCATCCCCATCGCGCGCCCATTCTCGGTCGCCATGG
>DAOTZZ010000002.1:0-15277 GCA_034433965.1 Anaerolineae bacterium | reverse complement strand
GCGGCGCAACGCAGGTGCCAGGCAAGGATGCGTTTCCCCAGCGGGCAGGCGAGACTCCGGTTTCCCGATCTCTCATCAAATCTTTTATAATGTGGGCCACATGGTTTCTGGTGAAGAGCTTTGCAGGTAGAAGAGGAGGCAAACCGTGAAAAGGTTGAGGGGACTGTTGTCCGGGCTGATGTTGCTGGGGCTACTGTTCGCTCCGCTGACGGAGATGGTGGCTCCGGCGGTGCTATTGCCAGAGGTGGCGCTTGCTCAGGAAACCGGACAGGCGCTGAGCCTGCCTGGGCTGGACGGCGAGGTGACGGTGCGCTGGGACGAGATGGGCGTGCCGCACATTTACGGCAGCACGCTGCACGACCTGGTCATGGCGCAGGGTTACGTGCACGCCGCCGATCGCTGGTGGCAGATGGAGTGGTTCCGTGCCCAGGGCAGCGGGCGGCTCTCGGAGATCGCCGGGGCGTCGCTGGTGCAGACCGATCTCTTCCTGCGCACGTTGGGGCTGGCCCGCAACGCTCAGAACGATCTGGATCACATGCCGGAGGAAGTGCTGGCCCTGTTGCAGGCGTACGCCGATGGCGTCAACGCCTGGCTGGCGGGCAAAGCGCCCGGCGACGCCGCCATGGAATACACCGTTATCAATCAGTTGCGCGAGGGGCTGGGCGCGCCGCCGGTGACCAGTATCGAACCCTGGACGCCGCTCAACAGCGCTACCTGGCTCCAGGTGATGGCGCTGGGTCTCAGCGGCAACATGAGTGGAGAGGCGCTGCGCTATCGCCTGATCCAGCAGGCCGGGGAGGACGCCCTCGATGTGCTTGCCCCTGGCTATGATTACGCCAGTCAACCGCTGATCCTGGAGCCAGGCCGGACGCCCCTGCCCGCGCAGTCCCGTCAGGTTGCGCCGCTGGACGGGCTGCCGGGGCTGGAGAACGTCGCCATGCTGCGCGATGTGGGGCTGGGGTCCAACAACTGGGTGGTGGCGGGCAGCCGCACTGTCAGCGGCAAACCGCTGCTCGCCAACGATCCGCACCTGGGCATTCAGATGCCCTCGATCTGGTACGAGATCGGGCTGCACTGCGCCGAGATCAGCGATGTCTGCCCGCTGGATGTCAGCGGCTTCAGTTTTGCGGGCACGCCCTTCGTCATCATCGGGCACAATCGTGACATTGGCTGGGGCGTGACCAACGTCGGCACCGACGTGCAAGACCTCTACTTGCTGGAACTCAACCCGGACAACCCGCGCCAGTACCGCTATGAGGGCGAATGGGTGGACATGGAAGTCATCACCGAGACCATCCGCCCCTGGGACGGTGAGCCGGTGACCGCCGAAGTCTTGCTGACGCGCTTCGGGCCGGTGGTCACCGACCTGCTGGGGATGGATCAGCCGGTCGCCTTGCGCTGGGCTGCCGCCGACCCCAGCCGCAACTTCCAGGCCTTCCTGGGCATCAACGCCGCCCGCAACTGGGACGAGTTCCAGGAGGCCGTGACCTACTTCGACCTGGCGGCGCAGAACTTCGTCTACGCCGATGTGCAGGGCAACATCGGCTATATCACTTCCGGGCGCATCCCCATCCGCGCGGCGGGGCACGACGGCTCGCGGCCCGTGCCGGGCACGTCGGCGGAGTTCGAATGGCAGGGCTATGTGGACCCGCGCGAGAATCCGCGCCTGTTCAACCCGGACAGTGGCTATATCGTCACGGCCAACAACGCCGTCGTCGCGCCGGAAGACTTCCCCTACACCATCACCGTGGACTGGGCCTACGGGTACCGCGCGGCGCGCATCGAGACGTTGCTGCAGGCCGAACCGCAGCACACGCCGGACACCTTCGCCGCTATTCAGTTCGATAGCTATAACTCGGCGGCGGCGCTGACCGTGCCCTGGCTGGCCGGTCTGACGTGGGACGACGAACGCCTGGCCGAAGCCGTCGCCTGGCTGAGCGAATGGGACTTGCAGAACGCTGCCGATAGCCCGCAGGCGGCCCTGTTCAACGTTTTCTGGAATCGCTTCGTGCCGCTGATCTTCGACGAGCTCCCATTCTTCGAGGAGTCGTTCAACATCCGCCGCCTGTCGTTGCTGCTCGATCGGCCCGATCATCCGGTGTGGAGCAATGCCGGGCTGGGAGAGAGCGATCCGGTGACGCTGGCGGGCAAGGCTCTGAGCGAAGCACTCGACTGGCTGGAGGAGCAATACGGGACAGACCGGACGGCCTGGCGCTGGGGCGACCTGCATGTGGCGCACTTCCGCGCTGCGCCTGTCGGTCAGCTACCCGAAGGTCTCGACCCGCGCCTGGATCAGATGCTGCCGATCCTCAATGCCGTGTTCAACCGTGAGACGCCGGTCAGCGGCGGGCCGGAGATCGTCAACGCGACAAGCTGGTCGGTCGGTTCGGGCGACTATACGGTGACAAGCGTGCCCAGCCTGCGCATGATCCTCGATCTGAGCGACTGGGACAACTCGCGCCTGATCCACACCACCGGGCAGAGTGGCAGTCCGCAGAGCACACACTATGCCGACATGATCCCGCTATGGGCCAGCGGGCAGTATCACGCGCACCACTTCAGCGCGGATGCGGTGACGGCGCACACAGTCGAGACGTGGACGCTGACGCCAGCGGAGTGAGAAGTCGGCCAGGCTGTCCTGCCGACCGATGATGCAGGGGGCGATGGGGGGCTCGTGGGGTGTGGTGATGCGCTTCATAGCTTGTCCTTCGGTGGCGTAGACGGGCCGTAGGGGCGTATGGCCATACGCCCCTACGCTTGCCGTATGCAGGGGTGGGTCTCACATCCGCTCCCGCGACGGCGATGCGTGCCGTTGGGCAACAGCATTGCCTGCCTGGCCAGTGCGCTTCCCGAAAAAACCGTGAAAACGCGCCGGGCGATTGTTCCCCGCGCAAAAAACGCGGTAGACTTAGGGGCAAGGGGAGATCATGCTGCACGTGGGGAGGAACTGAGCGTGAAACCCTGGCTGGTCGTCGAGGACGATGACGATATCCGCAACTACGTCAAGATGCTGTTCATGGCCTGGGGGCACAACGCCATCGAGTTCCGCGATGGCAAGCAGACCTTCGCCTGGCTGGATGCCATCGAGTCCGGTAATCACGCCGGCGACCTGCCCGAACTGGCTCTGCTGGATATCCGCATGCCCGGCCCGCGCGGCAACGAGATCGCCCGCCGGATGCGCTCCATCGAGCATTTCCGCAAAATCCCCATCGTCCTGATGACCGCTTTCAGCCTCAGCGCGTCCGAGCGGCAGGCCATGCTCGAACGCGACGGCGTAGACACCATCATCAACAAACCCCTGCCCGATCTGTTCGAACTCAAGGCGATGCTCGATCGGCTGGCTGCCAACAAACAAACCCAGGAGAGCACCGCGCCTGCTCCGCCCGCCAGCGAGGCCAGCGCAGCCGTTCCCGGCCCGGAGAACTGACATGCCCACAGCCCCCAAACCCGCGCCCAGCGATCCCGCCCGTCCGGTGGCCGATATGGTGCAGTCGGTAGATGCTCTCGGCACCAACACCGGTCGCCTGTTCGAGCGGCTCTATGGCACGCTGCGTCGCAAGAAGCGCGAACGGGACTCCGTTCTGCAGCGTTCCCTGTTACGCATAAATCAGCTCGAAAGGCTGACCGCCGAGCAGGCTACCAGCATCGCGCAGTTGACCGGCGTGCTGGCCATGATCAGCGAAGGCGTGATCATGCAGGACAACGACGGTCGTGTGGTGCTGATGAACAAGGCGGCGCACGAGTTGCTTGGCTCGATGCGGACCTTCTGGGACAGTGACCTGGGCCGCATGTTCATGGACTCGCGCTACCGGGTGCCCACTGAGGGCGAGATCACGCTGGGCGAACCGCAGCGCGTGGAGGTGAACAACCGCGTCATCGGCGCGCAGATCGCCGTCGTGCGCGACGAAAACGGTCAGCGCCTGGGCACGGTGCTCATGCTACGCGACGTGACGCGCGATGCCATCTCCGACCGGCTCAAGGATCAGTTCGTCACGCACATGAGCCACGAACTGCGCACCCCGTTGACGGCTATCAAAGGCATGAGCGAAGTGTTGCTGGCCATGCCCGAAGATCGCCCGCCCAACCGCAAGTTCCTGGAAGCGATCAGCCGCAATGCTGCCATCCTCGACCGCATGATCGTCGAGTTGCTGGACATTTCCGAGATCGGCGCGGGGAGTTTCGCCGTGCGCGAGCAGGACGTTGATCTGCCCGCTCTGGTGATCAAGGTCATTCTGGGGCTGCGCTCGCGCATCGAGAAGGCGGGACTGCAGCTTTCGTTCGCCGTGGCCAATGCCCGTCGCCTGACGCTGCTGGGCGACGACCGCCGCCTGCAGTGGGCCATTGGGCACCTGATTGACAACGCCATCAAGTACACCGAGCCAGGGGGCGAAATTCTGGTGCAGGTGGGGCGCATCCGCGACGGCTACGCGCTGGTGGAGGTTTCCGATACAGGCGTGGGCATTTCTCCGCGCGACCTGCCGCATATTTTCGAGCGCTTCTACCGGGGCGAGGCGCGCACTCCCGATGGGCGCGTCATTGACCCGCGCGGGCTGGGGCAGGGGTTGTTCGTGGCACGGGCGGTAGCCGAAGCGCACGGCGGCTACCTGAGCGTGGCGACGGCGTTGGGCGAGGGCAGCACCTTCACCATGGCTCTGCCGCTGGATCGGCCCGCGACTCCCGCTGTTCCCTTGCCAGAGATGCCCGCTGTGGTGCCGCTGATTCCGGTGGAACAGGAACCGCCGACTTCGTCCGCCGACAGCACACAGCGCGGCGCGCGCACCCGCCCGGCCCGCGACGAGAGCCTCGCCGGACGCGCGCAGACGTTGCGCCCACGCCCTGATGAAGGATAGGGATTTCCTCCGTTCGTTGCGGTTTGTTGCCTCTCACCCTTCCATCACCTCTCCCTCGCGACTGTGTCGCAGGGCGAGGGGTTCCCTGGGCGCGCTCCTTCGTCTGCAGCATGGGAGAAAGAGTCGGGGGATGAGGCCAGTCGAGCGACCCAAAGTCCCTGACTCCCTTTGCACACAGCCAGCAGAAGTTTTGGCAAATCAATCTGTGCCTGCTATGCTTCAAACCCGTCATGAGCCATGCCCGCCAGCGGGCGGGTGGGCCAGACGACCTATGTGACGGCTTATCAAGGGAGATATTCCTATGGTCAGACCCGTCGCCAAAGTTGATGTGAAACCGAGCCTGCCGCCCAGCCTGGAACGGCTGCGCGAGCTGGCCTATAACCTGCGCTGGACGTGGGATCACGAGACTATCGCGCTCTTTCGGCGGCTCGACCGCGATCTGTGGACGGAAACCGGCAGCAACCCGGTATGGATGCTCGGCAGGATCAGGCAGGAAGTGCTGCAGGCTGCAGCAGAGGACGAAGCCTTCCTGGCGCATCTCGACCGGGTTTGCGCCGCTTTCGACGCCTATATGGCCCCGGACGCGCGCACCTGGTACCGGCGACACTTCGGTGACTTCGACAAGCCCTTCATCGCCTACTTTTCGATGGAATACGGCCTGACCGAATGCCTGCGCAACTATTCGGGCGGTCTGGGCGTGCTTTCCGGCGACCATCTCAAGAGCGCCTCTGACCTGGGGCTGCCGCTGGTGGGCGTGGGGCTGCTCTATCAGGAGGGCTATTTCCACCAGTATCTCAACGCCGACGGCTATCAGCAGCAGTCGTACCCGCTCAACGACTACGCCAATCTGCCGGTGCAGCAGGTGCTCAAGGAAGACGGCACCCCGCTGATCATCGAGATTCCCATCGCGCAGTACCGCGCCAAGATTCTGGTGTGGAAGGTGCAGGTGGGCCGTGTCCCGCTCTACCTGCTGGATACCAATCACCCGGATAACCCCGAAGAAATCCGCGACCTGACCGATCGACTCTACGGCGGCGACCGGCGCACGCGCATCCGTCAGGAGATCGTGCTGGGCATCGGCGGCATTCAGTTGCTGGAAACGCTCAACATGCGCCCGACGGTCTGTCACATGAACGAGGGGCATAGCGCTTTCCTGGCCCTGGAGCGCATCCGCATCATGATGAAGGAAAATCCGGGGATGACCTTCTGGGAAGTAGCTAACATCTGTGCGACCGGCAACGTCTACACCACCCACACGCCCGTCCCGGCAGGGCTGGAGCGCTTCGATTACGGCCTGATTGACGAGCACTTCGCCTATCTGTGGCAGGAACTGGGGTTGACGCGCGAGCAATTCCACGACCTGGGGCGCGAGCACATGGGCGGTTTCGATGTCTTCAGCCTGCCGGTGCTGGCGCTGAAGGTTTCTATGCACGCCAATGGCGTCAGTCAGCTTCACGGGGCGGTCAGCCGCACCATGTGGCAATGGCTATACCCGCAGGTGCCCGAAGACGAAGTGCCCATTGGTTCGATCACCAACGGCATTCACATCGAAAGCTGGATCAGCGGCGAGATGATCAGCCTCTTTGACCGCTATCTCGATCCGGCCTGGCGTAAAGAACCCGACAACCCGACTTACTGGGCCGATGTCGAGCGCATCCCGGACGCCGAACTGTGGCGCACGCACGAACGCCGTCGCGAACGGCTGGTGTCCTTTGCCCGCCGCCGCCTGGTGGCTCAACTGGCCGCGCGCGGCGCGCCGCAGTCGGAAGTCGAGGCCGCGGCGGAGGTGCTGAATCCGGATGCGCTGACCATCGGTTTTGCCCGCCGCTTCGCCACCTACAAACGCGCAACGTTGCTCTTCCGCGATAAGGAACGGCTGGCCCGGATCGTGAACAATCCCGATCGTCCGGTGCAGTTCATTTTCGCCGGTAAGGCGCATCCGCATGATCACCTGGGCAAGGAGCTGATCAAGGAGATCGTCAAGACGGCGGAGCAACCGGAGTTCCGTCACGCCATGGTCTTCCTGGAGAATTACGACATCAACGTCGCCCGCTACCTGGTGCAGGGAGTGGACGTGTGGCTGAACACGCCGCGCCGTCCCAACGAGGCCAGCGGCACCAGCGGCATGAAAGTGATCTATAACGGTGGACTGAATGCGAGCATCCTCGATGGCTGGTGGGCGGAAGCCTACGATCCTTCGGTCGGCTGGGCTATTGGCGCGGGGGAGGAATATCCGCAGCAGGAATGGGACCTGCAGGATTTCATCGAAGCGCAGGCGCTCTATAACCTGCTGGAGAAGGACATCATCCCCGCTTTCTACACCCGTGCTCGCGATGGCCTGCCCCGCGAATGGATTCAGCGCATCAAGGCCAGCATGCAAAAACTGGCCCCTATCTTCAATACCTACCGTATGGTGCGCGAATACAGCGAGGAATACTACCTGCCCAGCCATCAGCGTTTCGTGACGCTCACTCAGCCCGACCTGACGCGCGGGCGCGCCTTCGCCAACTGGCTGGCCCGTGTCCGCGCCAACTGGCACACGGTGCGCGTCGAGCGCGTGCTGGTCGAGCCGCAGCAACTGACGGTCCGCGACGACATTTCTGTACGCGCTTTCGTAGACCTGGGCGCGCTCAAACCGGAAGATGTCACGGTGCAGCTTTACTACGGCTCGCTGGACAGTCGGGGCGAGATCGTGGTCGGCGAGACGATGGACATGGAGCATTGTTGTCCGGAGAATCCCCCTAAGTCGGGCAACGTGCACGAGTTCCAGGCCACGTTGCACTATCCCACGACCGGGCAGCGGGGCATCTCGGTGCGCGTGCTGCCGCGTCACGACGACCTGATCGACCCGATCATGACCAACCTGATCACCTGGGCCTGATCAGCAGGCGAACGAAACCTGTCACCGGGTGCTGCCTTCGGGTAGCGCCCGGTTTGTTTGTTCGGCAATATGTTTGTGCTCCAGAAGCTGAACGGGCTAAAGTCTGGGGTGAAGATGGGGCATGGGAGGCATGGCGTGACTTCTTCTCCCTGGACGCGGCTGTTATGGTTCGCGCTGCTGGTGCTGATGGGCCTGGCCTTTGGCCTGACGCTGGCTTCGCTCGACCCGCGGCGGGATCAACAGGTCATTGTGCTCATCGGGGTGTTCATGGCGGTGATGTTGCCCCTGGCGCTGGGTCTCACGGTGTGGATGCTGCGCGGATCGCGGCGGGGGCCGGATACGCGCTATCTGGCCGATAGCATCTTGCTCGTGCAGTCCGGGCACAGCGCCCAGGTGCTGGCGCGTGCGCGCGCCCTGCGTCAGGCTGGCGACCGCTCGGCAGAGAATGCGTTGGTGCTGGCCAATGCCTGTATTGCGCAGGCACAGGGTGCGCGGGCCGAAGCCTTCGCCCACGAAGCGTTAGCCGCTCTGAGAGAGCGGGGTATTTGTGCTCAGGAAGATAGCTCGGCCCGCTGGCTGTGTGACCTGGCGCACATCACCCTGTATAACGCGCTTGTCGCACGCGGCGCATTTGCCGAGGCTGCCGAGAGTCTGCGCGCTCATGCTCCGCATGCCGAAAACCTCACCTTTGCCTATACCCTGGTGGCCTGGGGCTATTTCCTGGCCCGTCAGGATGAGGCGGCGCGCGCCGTGCTGGGTACTATGCCTCCGACGAAACAGGCGATCCGCGATCTGGGCGATCGCTACGCGCTGGCACTGGCGCACATGCGGCACGTACTGCGTGACGAGCCGCCGCCCGATCCTCGTAAACACGCGCAGGCGTTGCTGGAATGGCGGGCTGAAGCCGATCGCCATGCCGCGACACCCTACGGAACACGGTTGCGCGCTCTGTTACGCGACTGGGAAGACCTGCCTGTTGAGTGAGAACTCTCGCTGACAGTAACCTGAAATTCGCCTGACACCCCTGGCGCGTGACCAAATGCCCGTTACGCGGAGAGGGCAGGCTGCGTATAATCAAGTAGACCTCGGTTGGGTGCAGTTTCCGCTTGTGCGTAGCTTGAGTAAGGAGACAGTGCATGAAAGACTCGGCCCCAGACCTGGCGATCTCCGTGCGCGGTGTGTCCAAGAAATACGGCGATTTCACCGCGGTAGACAGCCTCTCGTTCGACGTGCGCCGCGGCGAAATCTTCGCCATGCTCGGCCCCAACGGCGCGGGCAAGACAACGACCATCCGCATGATTCTCGACATCCTCAAGCCCGACACAGGCAGCATCGAGGTATTGGGCGGCCCGATCACCGAGGCGACCAAAGCGCGTATCGGCTACCTGCCGGAAGAGCGGGGGCTGTACCACAACGTCCGCGTGCTGGACATGCTGGTCTACCTGGGACAGCTCAAAGGGCTATCCGGTGCTGAAGCGCGCGCCCGCGCTATGAGCCTGCTCGAACATGTGGGCCTGGCCGAGAACGCCCGCAACAAAGTCAAAGAACTCAGCAAGGGTATGCAGCAGAAAGTGCAGGTGATCGCCACCATCCTGCATCGCCCCGACCTGATCATCATTGACGAGCCTTTCTCCGGCCTCGACCCCATCAACACCGAGATGGTCAAGAGCCTGCTGTATGAGATGAACCGCGAGGGCGTGACGATCATCATGTCCACGCACCAGATGCATCAGATTGAGGAAATGGCCGACCGCCTGCTGATGATCAATCGGGGGCGCGCGGTGCTCTATGGGGACGTGCACGAGGTGCGGCAGCGCTTCGCCAAGAACGCCGTCATCGTCGAGGGGGAGGGCGACTGGGCCGCCCTGCCTGGTGTGAAGACGGTGGAAGCGGGCGAGAACGGGCGCGACGTGTTGCTGCGCCTGGCCGATAACGTCACGCCGGACGAGGTGATGGCCGCCCTGGCGACCAGCCCGGCCTATCGCATCCGGCGCTTCGAACTGGCTGTGCCCAGCCTCAACGAAATCTTCATCGAGGTGGTCGGTGGCGCGCGCGTCAATGGATCGTCAGGGGGGTGAACCATGCTCAGTCGCAAAGTCTGGCTGGTGACGCGCCGCGAGTACGCCTACAACTTCCGGCGACCCAGCTTTCTCTTCACGGCCTTCGGCGTTCCTTTGATCACCTTGCTGGCCATGGTCGTGGTCGTCTGGATCACCGCCGACCGCGAAACCAGCCTGGATGACTTCCAGCGCGTCGGCTACATTGACCGGGCGATGATCATCAACCCCGCGGTAGCGAACCCGGCGGGCTATTTCCCCATCAGCGATCCCACAGTGCCCATGCCGGTGGAGACCAGTCGCGGCAAGTTGATCGGGGAGTATTTCGACGGGCTGGAAGCCTTCGCCCAGCAGCAGTTGAAGAACGGCGAACTCGACGCCTATTTCGTCATCCCGCAGAACTATCTGTTCTCCGGACGCGTTGACGTGTATATGCGGCGCAACATGCCCGAAGCCCTGCGCTCCAACATCGAAGATTTCATGCGGGCGCAGATTGCCAGCCGCGCGCCCGACACGCTGCCGGTGCCAGTCGAGCGGCTGAGCACGCAGGAATTCCTCATCCGCGACGAAGAGACCGGCGAAGAACTCAGCGAGGCGGCCATCCTGGGGCGCATCATCCTGCCGTTTCTGTTCGTCATGGTGTACTTCATGAGCACCAGCACTACCGCGCAGTTCCTGATGAGCGGTATCGTGGAGGAAAAGGAAAACCGCCTGATGGAGATTTTGGCGACCAGCGCCCGCCCGGCGGAACTGCTGTGGGGCAAGCTGCTGGGCCTGGGTGCGCTGTCGTTGACGCAGGTGCTGCTATGGGCCGGGGCCGCTCTGGTGATCCGGCAGATTTACCAGGACGCACGCGCGTTCTTCAGCGGGGCGGAGTTCAACCCGGCGCATCTGTTGTTGATCGGCGTGCTCTTCCTGATCAACTTCTTGCTCTTCTCAGCAACGATGTTGGGCATTGGTGCGGCGGTCACTGCCGAGACAGAGAGCCGTCAGATCGCCGGCTTCTTCACCTTCCTCGGTGTGCTGCCGATCATGTTCATAGGGACGTTCTTCAGTAATCCGGATGGCGTGCTGCCCGTGTTCTTCACCTTCTTCCCACTCACGGCGGCGATGGGGCTGACACTGCGCCTGGGGCTGCTGGGAGGTGTCCCAGCCTGGCAGATCGCGCTGAGCCTGGTGCTGCAGATCGTTGCGGTGCTGGTCGTGATGTGGCTGGTGGTGCGAGTCTTCCGGCTGGGGATGTTGATGTATGGCAAACCGCTCACGCCGCGCACGCTGTGGCGGGCGCTGCGCCGGGGTCACGTCACGCTGACTCCTGCTCCGACCGACGCACCGGTCGCCGTCACGCGCCGCAGAAAGGGGTTGTTCCGCCGATGAGGTACTGGATTGTCGTCTTCCGCCACGAACTGCGCTATATGTTCGTGCGCAAGAGCTATCTCTTCATCACCTTTGGCATCCCCATCCTGGCGCTGCTGGCTTTCTACGGCTATCGCCTCTATCAGCACCTGTCCGCCGACGAGGAGAGCACGCCCGCCATCGCCGAAGTGAACAGGGGCAATCAGCCGATCGGCTACGTGGACCTGACTCCCCAGGGGTTGTTTCCGGCTCCGGATAGCTATCCGCCGGTCAAGTGCGAGCCGTCGACGCAGGAACTGGCGCTGTTGAACTTCAACGAGACGGTGGATCGCACCCGCAGCGCGGTGATCAAGCGCATCAGCTCCCCCTATTGCCTGCGCGAGTTGATCACGCGCTATGGCACCGAAGAAGAAGGTAAGGCGGCGTTGGAGGCGGGCGACATAGACGCGCTGTATGTGATCGAGCCGGACTTTGTGGAAAGCGGCAAGATATCGGTCTATGTCAGCGGGCTGAACCTGCAGGCGGCTGATACTCAGCACTTGATGGAAGACTATCTGGTGCGCAGCCTGCTGGTGAGCGTAGATGCCCCCGACTATGAGTCGCTCTATCTGCGCCTGCGCACGCCCGCGGTGGTGGTCGATCACCGGCTGAGCGAGACGGGCACGGTCGAAGAGAGCCGTGAAGACCAGGAATTCTTGCTGGTATACGCCTTCGGGCTGCTGCTCATGTTCTCTGTCTTCTGGGGCGGGGGCTATGTGATGGCCAGCGCCGTGGCAGAGAAAGAGTCGCGTATCGTCGAGATTATGCTGACGACCGTGCGCCCGATGGCCCTGTTGCTGGGCAAAATCCTGGCGGCGGGCCTGCTCGCGCTGTTGCAGATGGTCACGCTGGCAGGGACTCTGATCTTCATCGGGGGGCAGCTTGGGGATGTGTTCGAGGCATTGGGCAACATCGAAGTCAGCACCAGGGCCGTCATCACCCTGGCCACCTATTTCCTGTTGGGCTTCCTGTTCTTCGGCGGGCTGATGGCGGCCATTGGAGCCATGAGCACGTCATTGCGCGAGGCGCAGAACTTCGTGACCATCGTCACCCTGCCGGCGGCTATTCCCTTCTTCTTCCTGACCATCTTCGCCGAGGAGCCAAATGGCACGCTGGCGGTGGTGCTCTCGCTCATTCCCTTCACCGCGCCGCTGGCAATGGTCATGCGACAGGCCATCGTCACCGTCCCGACCTTTCAGCTTGTGGTTGGTATCACCCTGCAGGTGTTGGCCGTGATCGGGGCAGTGTGGCTGGCCGGGCGCATGTTCCGCGTCAACATGCTGCTGATGGGCCACATGCCCCGCCTGCGCGACATTCCGAAGTTGGTGCGCGGGTAAGTTGGGGATTCGGAGTCTGGGGTTGGGAGTTGGGCGGGGCCTGCTGAGTTTCGGGGGAGCCGCTCTGCGCTAGAGGCCGTATAAGCTTTTGCGCAGTACTTTCCCTCACCCCTGCGCCCCTCTCCCTCGCGACTGCGTCGCGGGGCGAGGGGACTTGTTTTCGGTCGTACGCGCGCCCCTTTGCCTACAGCGTGGGAGAAGCGGTCGGGGGCTGAGACAAAAGAGCGTAACATGCCTTGAAAAAAACTGAGTCTGGAACACCCCGACTGGCATTCCAGACTCACATCAAGACTCCCGCCTCTTAACTCACTGCTCGCTACGTGTGTGGCACCAGCACCTGCTTGACCCGGCTGAGCCACACCAGCGATAGTTCGTTACGCCGCAGGTAGAGATACACAGTGGCGAAGAAGAAGGCCGCGTAGCCAGCGCCTACCAGCGCGTCAATCACCCAGTGATGTCCCAAATAGAAGGTGGAGAAGGCCACGCCTAGCGGGAGGAAGATCACCGGCAGGCCCCGTTTGCCCCAGGTAGCGATTGCCACCAGCGCGATATAGACCGGATAGGCCGTGTGCAGTGACGGCATGGCCGCTACTGGATTCGGCCCGGCGCTGACCACGTCCGCGGGCACCACAAAATGATCCAGCGTGATGGGCATGGTGCGCAGATAGCCGCGATGGGTGGCCCACCAGGGTGGCGCGGCGGGGAACAGAATGTAGGTGATGAAACCCGCGTAGGAGAGTGCCACCAATCCCAGCGCAAACGCCCAGTACTCGTTGGGGCTGCGCCGCCACAACAACGCTGATACCACCAGCGGCGACATGAAGTGCGACAGGTACAGCGTGTTGGTCAGCACATCCAGCAAAGGGGTGATCGGCAGGCCCCACAGGTTCTGCTGAATCCAGTAGGCCGGCAGTCCGCCTCCGAACAGGCTGCGCTCCCAGATGATCAGGTCGCGGACGTGAATATCCGCGCCGGTCAAGTCATCGGCGAAGTTGCGCAGCGAGTCGTAGGAGAAGATGAGCAAGATGAACGGCGCAAAGTCAATGGCGAAAGCGCGCGCTTTGCTGTTGATGATGGCCAGCAGCACCAGCGCGACCAGAAAGACTTCGGTGGACGGGTACAGCACGTCGGCTGCTACTAGCGTCAGCACCACGACGGCAAAGATGAAGATCTCTACCGTGAGCAAGTGCCCTTTCAGTTGAGATCGAATTGTAGTGATCATCACTCGGTACTCTGGCTGGCGGATATCCGCTTGGGCTACGCTGCATCTCAGCCACAGCTAGAGAACTTACCATAGCCCCTACGGTTAACTGCATTTTACCGGTTTTCTGTTATCCTGCCAAGCGGGAAGATTCAAGATTCAGGGGTGTATTCGGGATTTGGGGCAGTGTTCTTGAACCACCGAGCGCAGAGGAGAACCTGTTTTTTGTCGTCTTTCCCGCGGCGCTCTGCGGTTCGACCTGATTTTGCCCCGAAGCAGCATATAATGGGGATGAGAGCGATCCTCACACAGGAGGGCGATCATGCGACGACTCAAGGCGCTGACCTGGGCAGCCCTGGCTGCGCTATCCGGTCTATTGAGCATCTGGCCGACGGTGTCGCCGCAGGGGCACCGGCGACTGGCGCTGGCGCAGACCCTCGCCACCGAAGACCCCTGCCTGGGGCTGTGGGCTGGCTGGCTGGGCCTGTGGCACGGCCTGCGGGCGCGTAGCTGGCGGGCGGTTTTGCTGAGTTGCGTTGGGTTGCTGCTGCGCTTGCGCCCCTGGTGGCAACGCGACACCATCGCCCGGCAGATGGCCGACGCCATGCGCGAAGGGCTGGGTCATGGTTGGCAGCAGCGCATCCCCCCCGACCGACAGCGCGTGTTCGCGCAGACGCATCGCACCGACCTGATCGGCCCGTTGCGGCGAGTGAACTGGCTGCGCGTGCAGGTGACGCACGACGTATTGTTCGCCACTCCCGACGGCTATCCCCTGCGCCTGGATGTCTATGCGCCGGCGCGCGCCACTGAACTCTGCCCGGCGATCCTGGCGCTGCACGGCGGCACGTGGTTCACCGGTGACAAGGGCGGTTTGGTGGCCGGGCTACGCTATCGCTGGCTGGCGTCGCAGGGATACGTGGTCTTCGATGCGCAATACCGTCCTGGCGGGCTGTGGCCTGCTCCGCTGGCCGATGTCAAGTGCGCTTTGCGCTGGATCAGGGCGAACGGAGCAGGGTATGGCGCGGACTCCGCTCGCCTGGCGATCCTGGGACATGGCGCGGGCGCGCATCTGGCTCTGCTGGCCGCCTATACGCCCGGCGATCCGCAGTTCCCGCCCAGTTGCCTGAGCAGGGCGGGTGTTCAGCCGGATGAGCGGGTGCAGGCCGTGGTGGTCTGCGCGCCGCCCGCCGATCTGCGCCTGTGGCCGCCTCTGCCGGATGGAGCGCCCGCACTCTTGCTCGGCGGATTGCCCGCCGACATCCCTGCGGTCTACGAGGCCGCCGCGCCGATAAGTCATGTCCGCGCGGACGTGCCACCCACGTTGATCATCCAGGGTCAGCGCGACCGCACCGTGCCACCCGCGCACGCCGAGTTGCTGGCGAACCGCCTGCGCGCTGCCGGTGCCACGGTCGTGCTGCTGCGCATCCCCTGGGGGCGGCACGACAGCGGCCCCTTGCCGCTGGGGATGAGCGGGCCGCTGATCCAGTACGACGTGGATCGCTTCCTGGCCTGGGCGTTCGCCTGTGGCACGCGCGCGCAGCCGATCGGTAGAGGGA
>DAOTZZ010000001.1:0-8919 GCA_034433965.1 Anaerolineae bacterium | reverse complement strand
TCGGGCGCATGGGCAATCCCGAAGAAGTCGCCGAGCTGGACGCGCCATCCGAGCACAGGAAGACGACCAGCTCGGCGACTTCTTCGGGATTGCCCATGCGCCCGACGGGATGGGCCGCTTCCACCTGTGCCTTGGCTTCGGGAGTCAGGCCGTCGTCCACCATCGGCGTGTGAATGAAGGCCGGGCAGACAGCAGTCACGCGGATGCCCTGCTTGGCATACTCGATGGCTGCGTTCTTGGTCAGGCCGATCAGCCCATGCTTGGCGGCTACATACGCGGGTGCGCCGGCAAAGCCCACATGCCCCAGGATAGAAGCCATGTTGACAATCGCGCCGCCGCCCTGCCGCAGCATGGCCGGAATCTCGTACTTCATGCACAGAAAAGCGCCGGTCAGGTTGATGCCGATGACGCGATTCCACGCTTCCAGCGAATAGCCTGCTGTGGGGGCCAGGTCACCGCCGATGCCGGCGTTGTTGCAGGCGAAGTCCAGGCGGCCAAAGGTTGCCAGCGTGGTCTCCACCATCGTTTTGACCTCGCTTTCCTGCGATACATCGCACTTGACGAAGATCGCTTCGCCGCCCTGCTCTTTGATCAGGCGGACGGTCTCCTCGCCGCCTGACACGTTGACGTCGCTCACCACCACCTTCACGCCCTCGCGGGCGAAGGCCAGAGCAGTTGCCCGACCAATCCCCGAACTTGCGCCGGTGACGATGGCAACCTTGCCCTGCAAACCCCGGAAACCCTTGCCGTTGGTAGTCATGATGTCCCTCCTTGGGTCTTTGACGGCAGTTCCAGTGCAAGGGAGATTGTACAAAATTTCACAAATAACGCCAAGTGAATTGGGAAATCTGTATACAGATAATAGCAGAGTCTTTAATGCGATGACCCTGACCGGACGCGACTCTATCCCCAGAAAAAGCCAGGGGAGAAGGCACATGCCTCCCCCCTGGCTATTCTCTCCAGACGACCCGTCGGGCGGCTGCTAGATCAGCAGGCGCATGGGGTTCTCCAGCAGTTCTTTGAGCTTCTGCATGAACTGCGCCGCCTCTACGCCATCGCTCACGCGGTGATCTACGCTCAGCGTTGCCTTCATGCGCAGTCCCACGCCCAGCGTGCCGTCGTCAAGCACGACGGGCACTTTGCGGGCCGAGCCGACGGCCAGGATCGCCGCTTCCGGCGGGTTGATGATGGCGATGAAGTGCTCCACGTCGAACGGCCCCAGGTTGCTCACGCTGAAGGTGCTGCCTTCGATCTCGTGTGGACGCACCTTGCCCTCGCGGGCGCGGGTAATCATGTCGCGGTGATTGGCGGCCATTGTGCCCAGCGAAGTCTTGTCCGCGTCGTAGGAAGTGACGTTGACCAGGCCGCCTTCGGGCAGAGCCACGGCGATACCGATGTTGATGCGCTTGTGCCGCACCAGCTTGTCCCCGTAATAGTGCGAGTTCAGATTGGGGAACTCGCGCAAGGCCAGCGCCACCGCCTTGACGATCAGATCGTTGATGGTGATCTTGCCCGCCGGGTCGCTGATGCTCTCGTTGAGCTGTGCGCGCAGTTCGAGCGCTTTCGCCACGTCAATCTCGTTGGTGACATAGAAGTGCGGCACGAACTGCTTGCTCTCGACCAGGCGTTGTCCAATACGCGCCCGGATACGGCTGAGCGGGATGATCTCCACATCCGGCCCGCTGGGCACTTCGGTGAAGGTAGGCATGGTCGGGCGCGGCGCTTCGGGCGGGATGGGCGGCGCAGCCGCCGGCGCAACAGGCGCTACCGGCGCGGCAGGCGCTTCCTCCACCGGGAAGTTCTCGATGTCTTTCTTGGTGATGCGTCCGCCGGGGCCAGTGCCCTTCACGCGGCGCAGGTCAATGCCCCGCTCTTCGGCCAGGCGGCGGGCAATGGGGCTGGCCTTGATGAAACCATCGCCACCTGTCTCGGCGCTGACCTCTGGTGCAGCCTGTGGGGCGGGCGCGGCAGGCGCAGCGGCGGCTGCGGGAGCGGGTGTTGGAGCGGCTGCCGCCTTTGGTGCAGGAGCCGCAGCGCCGGAGACTGCCTCGTCCGGTGCCCCGACATAGCCGATGGGCGAGCCAACAGCCACAACCTCACCGGGCTGCGCCAGCAACTGCAGTACTGTGCCTTCTACTGTTGACTCGATCTCGATGGTGGCTTTGTCCGTCTCGATCTCGGCGATCACATCGCCTTTTTTGATCGCCTGGCCGATCTCCACGGTCCACCTGACCAGGGTGCCTTCGGCCATGTCGAAGCCGAGCTTGGGCATGATGATAGGTTCGGCCATCACAGCACCTCCTTCACGGCCCGGATGATTTTTTCCGGGCTGGGTAGGGCCATCAGCTCGATCTCACGCGCGTAGGGCAGGGGAACATCCATGGCCGATACACGCTTGACCGGCGCATCCATCCAGTCAAAGCACTGTTCGGTGACCTGTGCTGCGACTTCGGCCCCCACGTTGAACATGGGCAGGCTCTCTTCGACCACCACGCAGCGATTGGTCTTCTTGAAGCTCTCGAAGACAGGCTCCAGGTCGAGCGGGCGCAACCAGCGCAGATCAATAATCTCGGCCTCGATACCTTCTTTGGCCAGTTCTTCGGCGGCGATCAGCGAATACTCCAGGCCCTTCTGGTAGGTGACGATGGTCACGTCGCGGCCCTGGCGCTTGATGTCGCTCTTGCCGATAGGCAGCACAAAGTCCGGGTCATCGGGGACGGGGCTGCGGCGCTGCAGCATGGTGCTGTGCTCGACAAAGAGCACCGGGTTGTCGTCGCGGATGGCTGCTTTCAGCATCCCCTTGGCGTCGTAGGCGGTGCCGGGCACGGCCACATAATAGCCGGGGAAGTGCGCGAAGATCACTTCGGGCGCGTGCGAGTGCGTCGCGCCGAGTTGCTTGCCACCGCCAGTGGTAGTGCGCACTACCATCGGCACCGTGAACTGCCCGTTGAACATGTAGCGCACCTTGGCCATGTGATTAACGATGGCATCCATGGCCACGAAAGCAAAGTTGATCGTCATGATCTCAGCGACAGGGCGCAGACCAGCCATGGCCGCGCCGACCGCCGCGCCGACGATGACCATCTCCGAAATCGGCGTGTCGCGCACGCGCCTTTCGCCGAACTCATCCAGAAAGCCGCGTGTGACGGCGTAGGTGCCGCCCCACACACCCACTTCCTCGCCCATGATGAAGACGCGCTCGTCGCGCTGCATTTCCTCGCGCAGGGCGGCGCTGAGCGCTTCGCGATAGGTGATCGGTCTATCTGCCATGTTGCCCCCTAGTCAGCGTACACGTGGCTGATCAGGTCTTCGTAGGTCGGGTCTTCGCTGTTGCGGGCGAACTCGACCGCCTTGTCAATGGTTTGCAGCACTTCGGCATCGATCTTGTCCAACGTCTTCTCGATGCCCTGGTAGGTCTCGATCAGGTATTTGCGGAAGCGACCGATCGGGCCTCTTTCCACATAGGCTTCAACCTCTTCTTTGGTGCGGTAGCGCTGCGGATCGCCCATGCTGTGCCCTTCCAGGCGATAGGTCAGCGATTCGAGCAGGATCGGGCCATTGTGACGGGCGTATTCCACCGCCTCGCTGACCGCCTGATACACGGCCAGCACGTCCATGCCGTCTATGCGTGGCCCCATTTTCATCCCGCTGCCATCTTCGCTGCTGTAAGCCAGCGCACGGCGCACCAGTTCCTTCGCGCCGCTGGCGCGGTGCACCGCCGTGCCCATGCCATACTGGTTGTTCTCGATCAACCAGACTACGGGCAGCTTCCACACCGCGCTGAGGTTCAGTGCCTCGTGAAAGTAGCCGATGTTGGTTGCGCCATCGCCCATCAGGGCCAGCACCACGCTGTCTTCGCCCATGTACTGAATTTTCAGGGCAATGCCCGCCGCCAGCGGCAGGTGCCCACCGACAATGCCATAGCCGCCCCACATATGCAGGTCGCGGTCGGCCAGGTGCATCGAACCACCCTTGCCCCCGCTGACGCCGGTGCGTTTGCCCAGCATCTCGGCCATGACGCGGTTAACGTCCAGCCCGCGCGCCAGGGCGATCCCGTGATCGCGGTAGGCGGTGATGACATGATCGTCGGGTCGCAGCGCCGCGACTGCGCCCACGCCGGTCGCCTCCTGCCCGATATACAGGTGCAGGAAGCCGCCGATCAGCCCTTCCTGGTACAGTTCGGCACAGCGCTCTTCGAAGCGCCGGATCAGCGCCATCTGCCGGTACCAGTCAAGCAATGTATCCTTGGTTGGTTTTGCCATGTGCTGTTATCCTCAAGCAGCATGAAAATGGGCGTCAAAGTCCATAACGCCCAGGGAGTGAATGAAGTTGCGCAGTGGCGACAGGCAGATTGTACAAGATCGCACGACTGCTTGGCAAGCCGATTTAAAAGAAATTCTTCACAAAATTGATCTCTATGGTTGTTCCGTATCGTCTGTCCCTTCGGCTGCTACCAGACTGCCCGGAAAACAAAGCGGCGGAATGCCCACCGTGGACATTCCGCCGTATTCACCCTGGCTCACCAGATCGCTGCCTAACCACTCAGTTCTTTACCGGGCTGCCACACCTTCCACACCTTGCCCACCAGGTCAGGGCCGGGCTTGAGCGTGGTCTTGCCCGGTTCCCAGCCGGCGGGGGTCACTTCGCCGGTGGCCCGCACGTGCTGGAACGCCTTGACCTGCCGGATCAGCTCTTTGATGTTGCGCCCAACCGGCGGGGTCATCACTTCCATAGCCTGGATAACGCCGTCTGGATCGATCAGGAAGCGGCCCCGGATATCTACACCGGCCCCCTCGTCGTACACGCCGTAAATCTGCCCGATGCGCCCGCCAGGATCGGACAGCATCGGCCACGGGACGCCGCCCTCAACCATCTTGGAGAGTTCTTCTTCCTGCCAGATCTTGTGGGTGAAATGGCTATCGGTGCTTACAGAGAGGACTTGCACATCCAGCGCTTGAAGCTGGTCGTAGTGGACGGCAACTGCCGCCAATTCGGTCGGTCAAACAAAGGTGAAATCGCCAGGGTAGAAGCAGAGCAGCACCCAGTGTCCTTTCAGCTCCGCAAGCCGGACAAGCTTGAAGCCGCCCTGGTGATAGGCCATGGCCTCAAAATCGGGGGCAGGTTTGCCCACACGTGCGATCATGCGTACCTCCTCCTTCGATGGTGCTGCGGAAACAGGTTCCTCAGGGGCAGACGGCGTCGCGCTCAGCGGGCCGCGTGCCGACGACGTACACGAAACAGGTTGTCCGGTCATGAGGTGCTCCTTTCATCCAAACCTTTCCAGACTGGTCGCGCTTCCGGCGAATCAGGTGTCGCGCAGCGCAGGGTTGACATCCCCCTACCTCTCAGTATAGCCGAGATGAGCCATTTTCGTAGTATCGTCTCTCACACAGGACGCATGATTTTGTCCAGGAAGGGGCGTTGTGCGGCATAATGGCGGGGTATCGCAGAAGCAACCGAGGAGAAGACCTAATGGGACGTGTGGCAGGCAAAGTGGCAGTAGTCACCGGCGGAGCCAAAGGCATCGGGCGGGCCATCTGTGAGTTGCTGGCGCGAGAAGGCGCGCGCGTGGCCGTCACCGACATTGAGGACGAAGCAGGCGAAGCGCTGGCCGCACAGATTCGCGCGAGCGGCGGGCAGGCCCGCTACTGGCACATGGACGTGTCGCGCGAGGACAGCGTGCGTCAGACGCTGGCGGACATTCACGCGACCTGGGAGCGTCTGGACATCCTGGTCAACAACGCAGGCGTGGCCGGAGCCGACAAACCGCCGCACGAAATCAGCGAGGCGGAGTGGGACGCTGTATTCTCCGTAGACGTGAAGGGCGTGTTCTTCTGCACCAAGCACGCCGTGCCCTATATGCGGGCGCAGGGCGGCGGCAGCATTGTCAACCTTTCGTCCATTTACGGGCTGGTCGGCGCGCCCGACATTCCGCCCTATCACGCGGCCAAGGGCGCGGTGCGCCTGATGACCAAAACCGACGCCATCTTCTACGCCAGAGACAACATCCGCGTCAACTCGGTGCACCCTGGCACCATTATCACCGAGCTGGTGGAGGAAATGGCCCGCAACAGCCCAGAGGGTTACGAAGCGTACATGCGAGGCCGTGCGGCCATTCACCCGATCGGCCATCCGGGCGAGCCGCTGGACGTGGCCTACGGCGTGCTCTACCTGGCCTCGGACGAGGCGAAGTTTGTCACCGGCGCTGAGCTGGTCATTGACGGCGGCTACACAGCGCAATGAGGTCATGCAGGCATTTCGACCCCGGCAACAGTTGCCGAGATTGTCTGTCCGGCGCTATGCTCATACTCATAGGATGTGGCCTGCTTCTTCTCTACAACACGAGAGGGCGAGGTAAAGGAGATCCTTTATGAGAATAGCCGTCATTAACGAAACGAGCGCCGCCGACCGCAATGCCGACATACTCGCCGCTCTGGAGGGACGCGGTCATACAATTATCAACGCAGGCATGACCAAGGGCTACACCCAACCGGAACTGACCTACATTCACACCGGCCTGCTGAGCGCTATCCTGCTGAACCTCAAGCGCGTTGACTTTGTCGTCGGTGGCTGCGGCACCGGCCAGGGCTTCCTCAACTCGGTGATGCAGTATCCTGGCGTGTTTTGTGGCCTGATCACCAGCCCGCTGGATGCCTGGCTGTTCACGCAGATCAATGGCGGCAACTGCATTTCGCTGATGCTCAACCAGGGATATGGCTGGGCCGCCGACGTGAACCTGCGCTTCATCTTCGACCGGCTCTTCAGCGTCGAGCCGGGGGCGGGCTACCCGCCACACCGCAAGGAGTCGCAACAGCTATCACGTCAGACGCTCAGCCGCGTGTCCGCGCTGACTCATCGTCCCTTCGCCGAGATCATCGCCACCCTGCCCAACGAAGTCATCGGCCCAGTGCTGAGCTACCCCGGCGTCAAAGAGCTGATTGATGTGGACTCCATCGAAGACGAAGCGCTGAGAACCGCCTTGCTCAAGCGCATGGTGCAGAGTGCGATCCCGCTACGCTGATACAGGAGACATAAGCTGGCGTGGCCTGTCACAGGAGATGAAAGGGGGAGCACGCCGCTGTGCTCCCCCTCTGTTTCTCAAGCCATCCTCGCGCCCGCTCTCAGCCCTTCACCGAACCGAGCGTCAGCTCCCTGATGAAGTATCTCTGGAAGAAGATGAAGATGAGCAGGGTGGGAATGCTGGCAATTACTGCCATCGCCGCTTGCGTGCCATACGCCACGCTATATTGCCCACGCAGTGAAGCCAGCCCAAACATCACCGTGCGCACCGCATCGGAGCGCGTGAAAATAACCGGCCACAGGAAATCGTTCCATATCCAGGTGAATTGCAGCGTCGCCAGCACCGCCAGCGAGGGCAGCGAGAGCGGCAACATCACCTGCACCAGCACGCGGAATTCGTTCGCGCCGTCAATGATCGCCGCTTCGCGAATAGCGGTGGGAATGGTGGCGAAGAAGTTCTTCATCACCAGCGTGCAGATCGGAATCCCGAAGCCGATGTGGACGATGATCATCGGCCACAGGGTATCGTACAGCCCCGCGTTGTTGAACATGCGGAACAGGGGGATCATCACCACCTGGGGCGGAATGAACAGACCAGATACCAGGAAAATGAACAGCACGTCGCTGCCCCGAAAAGGCAGCTTTGCCAGCGTATATCCCGTCAGGACGCCGAACAGAATTGACACGATGGTGGCAGGGATGGTGACTTTGAGCGAATTGGCGATATATTTCCCAGCGCGACCGGTCTCCCAGGCATCCTGGAAGTTGCGCAGACTCAGGCTGTCGGGCATGTTCCACACACCCTCGCGCCCGATTTCGGCGTTGGACTTCAGCGAGGTCAGCATCACGCCGAGGGTCGGCAGCGAATAGATCGCCAGCAGGATCGTGAGCAGAACATACACCAACAGCGTTTTCGGCTGCACGCCACGTCGCTCCCGATGCGAATTGGCCCAGACGGAGGTTGCCTGTGTTGTCTCAGTCATAGAGCTGTTCCAGACCGCGCTGCTGACGAAAATAGAAAGCGATGACAACGAGCGTGATGAAGAACAGGACTACCGCCACTGCGCTGCCATAGCCCATGCGGTATTTTTGAAATGACTCGTTGTACATCATCATCGCCAGGTTGTCCGACGAGTGAAACGGCCCGCCCTTCGTCATCATGTAGAGGATGTCGAAACTCTTGAGCGAATTGATCACTGCCAGCGCCACGACGACCACGGACGCCGGGCGCAACAGGGGAATCACCACGTGACGCACCGTCCGCCAGTAGCCCGCCCCGTCAATTTCTGCCGCCTCGGTCAGTTCCTTGGGGACAGCCGTCAGACCGGCCAGGAAGATCACCATGGCCAGCGCGATCTGCTGCCACGACCAGGCGGCGATCACCGATCCCAGCGCCGTGTCCGGGTCCGCCAGAAAAGCTCGCGTATATTGGTCAAGCCCGACATTCCCCAAGACGATATTGATCAGCCCAAACTTCGGCTGGTAAATCCATATCCACACCTGCCCGATCACGACCAGCGACAGGCAAATAGGAAAATAAAACAGAGACTTATAAAGGCGGGACAGGATACCGCGCTCGTGCAGGGCCAGCGCCAGCAATAACCCGCCCGAAGTGGGCAACACCACCGCCGCCAGCGTCCACTTGACCGTGTTCTCGATGGCATTACGGAACAGACGATCAGTCTGCATCCGCTTGAAATTATCCAGCCCCACGAAGTTGTAATCGGCGCTGAAGCCGTTCCAGTCGGTCAGGCTGAAATAGAACGACGATACCAGGGGGTACATCACCACCACCAGGTAGAAACTGACCGGTACCGCCAGGAAGATAAAAGCCCACAGGTGCCTGGATCGGATCACGTCGTCACCTCTCCCTCCTGTTCTCGCCATCGCCCGGTGACG